>CAXTFF010000339.1:0-2006 GCA_964243325.1 uncultured Sphingomonas sp. | reverse complement strand
TCCCTGATAGCTCAGCGGTAGAGCATTCGACTGTTAATCGAATGGCCGTAGGTTCGAATCCTACTCAGGGAGCCACCGTCCCCCGGTTCTATCCGGCTGTTTCCGTTCGACTTTTTCGTCGCGGAACCCGGTTCGTTCATCGCACGTTCCACATCGGTCCGTTAACACGACGGTCATTCGCCGCATCCGCCGCGAACGGAGAACGTAAAAATGCGTCTTGGACTTGGCCGCAAGGCCGTGCTCGCCGCGCTCGCCGCCAGCACCTTCGTCGTCGCGGGTTGCGCGACGGAAACCACCTATCGCCCTGCGCAAGGCCGCGGCTTCTACCGCACCGGCTTTAGCGAGCAGCGGGTCGAACCCGACCGCTTCCTGGTCAGCTTCGGCGGCAACAGCGTGACCGAGCGCGACACGGTGGAGCGCTACCTGCTCTTCCGCGCCGCCGAACTCACGCTGCAGCAGGGCTATGACTATTTCGTCACGGCCGACCGCGAGACCGATCGCCAGACCCGCACCTACTCGACGCCCGGCCTGGGCTATGGCGGGTTCGGCGGGGGCGGCTTCGGCTATGGCGGGTTCAGCCCCTATTGGAACCTGTACGGTCGCGGCTTCGGCTACCGTCGCTTCGGCGGCGGGTTCGGCGGCTTTGGAGGTGGGTTCGGCGGCTATGGCGGGTTCGGCGGCTTCGGCAACGATTTCGACATCCGTCAGGTCGACCGTTTCGAGGCGACCGCCGAGATCGTGCTGCGTCGCGGTCCGATCCCGCGCGACAACCTGCGCGCCTTCGACGCGCGCCGGGTGATCGACACGGTCGGACCGAGCGTGGTGCTGCCGCAGGATCGCCGGCGCTAAGGCTCGCGCCCGTGCGTAACGCGCGGCGGCGGGCGCGGATTGGCCGCGAGCCCGGCCGACAACGGGGCGAGTTTTCCTCGCCCCGTTGATCGACGACACGGGCTTTGCCCATGTCCTTGCAGTGTTGAAGGGATGCGCCGCCGAAGCTCCCCAGCTCCGGCGGCGTCTTCATGTCCCGCTCAGGCGGTCACCGTCCCGTGGCAGTGCTTGTACTTGCGCCCCGACCCGCACGGGCAGGGCGAGTTGCGGCTGACCACGCCGTCCCACAGCTCCGGGTTCTCGCCCAGCTCGACCGGCTCGGGCCGCGGGATCGACAGCGGCGGCAGTTGCGCGCTCACCAGCCCGCGCGCCGCCGAGTCCAGGTCGCGCGTGTCGTCCTCGCCCGTGAACGGGTCGAAGTGGCTGGTGATGAAGTCGGGCAGCTCGGGCAGCGGCGGCCCGTCCATCCGGAACTGCGCGTGCGCGACCGTCCGCGTCACGTCCTCCCGGATCGCGTCGAGCATCCGCGAGAACAGCGCGAACGCCTCCTGCTTGTACTCGTTGATCGGCGTCTTCTGCGCATAGGCGCGCAGGTGGACGACCTGACGCAACGCGTCGAGCGTCGCCAGATGCTCCTTCCAGTGATGGTCCAGGTTCTGGAGCAGGATCGACTTTTCCACCTGCGTCCAGGTCTCCGGATCGAGGTCGGCCGCCTTCGCCGCGATCGCCGCGTCGGCCGCCTCGCGCACGCGCTCCTCGACGATCTCCGGGTCGATCGCCTCCTCGCGCAGCCAATCCTCGACCGGCAGGTCAAGCCCGAGCACCTCGTCGAAGCGCGCCTTCATGCCCGCCACGTCCCATTGTTCGGGGTACGAATTGGGCGGACACGCCTCGCCGACCAGGACGTTCACCGTTTCCGCGCGCATGTCGACCACCACGTCGCCGACCGCGTCGGCGTCCATGATGTCGGACCGCTGCTCGTAGATCACCTTGCGCTGGTCGTTCATCACGTCGTCATACTCGACGACCTGCTTGCGGATGTCGTAGTTGCGCGCCTCGACCTTCTTCTGCGCGGTCTCGATCGCCTTCGACAGCCACTTGCTGCCGATCGCCTCGCCATCCTCGATGTTGTTGCGCATCATCTTGGCGAACAGCGTGTCCGGCCCGAAGATGCGCAG
>CAXTFF010000338.1:0-2019 GCA_964243325.1 uncultured Sphingomonas sp. | reverse complement strand
CGAGCACCACGCCGGTGCCGAACGGCACCACCGCCCACACGATCAGCGCCACGGTGAAGGTGATGATCGGCGCCATCAGGAACAACGCTCGGTTCGCCGCCGACGGGATGATCGTCTCCTGCAGGAACACCTTCAGCCCGTCGGCGAAGCTCTGCAGCAAGCCGAACGGCCCCACGACGTTGGGCCCGCGCCGAAGCGCCATCGCCGCCCAGATCTTGCGCTCGGCATAGATGATCATCGCCACCGTCAGCATCAGCGGCAACGCGATGATGAGGATGCCGCTGATCGTGGCGAGGAACCAGGACCAGCCATAGCTGAACCCGACGGTGGTGTTGAAGAACGCGGTCATTCCGCCGCCTCCGCGAAGCTCTGGCCGTGCAGCAGTTCGGCCGAGCATCGCTGCATGGTCGGGCTGGCGCGGCAGATCGGGTTGGTGAGATAGAAGTCGGCGATCGGGTAACGGTCGATGAACCCCGACGCGGTCGCGGGGAGCGCGGGCGGTGCCCAATCGAACTCGGCCAGCCCCAGCCGCCCGAGCGCGGGGACGTCGCGCGCCATCCGCTCGCGCAAGCCGGCGAACGAGTCGAACGGCAGCGGTCGCCCGAGCCGCTCGGACAACGCGCGGAATATCGTCCAGTCCTCGCGCGCGTCGCCCGGCGGGAACACCGCGCGCTCGCCGCGCTGGACGCGGCCCTCCAGATTGACCCAGGTGCCCGACTTCTCGGCATAGGTCGCGCCGGGCAGCACCACGTCGGCATGCGCCGCGCCGCGGTCGCCGTGATGGCCGAGATAGACCTTGAACCCGGCGAAGCGCGTGAAATCCACCTCGTCCGCGCCCAAGAAGAAGGTCAGCTTGGCGCTCGTCAGATCGCCGATCCCGCCGCGCCGGGCGTAACCGAGCATCAGCCCGCCCATCCGGCTCGCGGCCATATGGACGACGTTGAACCCGTTCCATCCGTCGCGCACCAGATCGAACCGCTTGGCGAACGCCAGCGCCG
The DNA here is from genome assembly GCA_964243325.1 of uncultured Sphingomonas sp. Classification (GTDB taxonomy): domain Bacteria; phylum Pseudomonadota; class Alphaproteobacteria; order Sphingomonadales; family Sphingomonadaceae; genus Sphingomonas. The sequence continues at coordinate 1,021 of CAXTFF010000338.1, read as the reverse complement.
CCCCGTGCGCGCCCTTCAGCGCCGCGCCGCCGACGATCGCCGCCGGCCGCTCGGCCCCGGCGAACCGCTCGGCGACATGGCTCGGCAGGTCGCCCAGCACCGACAGGTCCGCACCAAGCCATTCGACTTGATAGGTCAGGTCGACCTCCGGCCCGATCGCGTATACGCGCGCGCCGCGCTTGATCGCCTTGCGGACGCGCGTGTTCACCAGCGGCGCTTCCCAGCGCAGGTTGGTGCCGACCAGCAGGACCGCGTCCGCGCGCTCGATCCCGGCGATCGTCGTGTTGAAATTGACCGCCGCCAAGCTGGAAGTGTCGTAATCCATGCCCGTCTGCCGCCCTTCGAGCAGCGTCGACCCCATGCCCGCCAGCAGCTCGCGCGCGGCGTACATCGTCTCGCAATCGACCAGGTCGCCCGCGACCGCCGCGACGCTGCCTCCCGCGGCGCGCGCCGCGTCGGCGACCGCGTCGAACGCCTCGTCCCAGCTGACGGCGGCCAGCTTGCCCCCGCGCCGCACGAACGGCCGGTCGAGCCGGCGGCGGACCAGCCCGTCGATCATGTAGCGCGTCTTGTCGGTCGCCCACTCCTCGTTGACGTCGTCGTTGATGACGGGGTGGCATTCCAGCACCTGCCGCCCGCGCGCGTCGAGGCGGATGTTGGTGCCCACCGCGTCCGACACGTCGATCGTGAGAGCCCGGCGGAGCTCCCACGGCCGCGCCTCGAACTGGTACGGCTTGGACGTCAGCGCGCCGACCGGGCACAGGTCGACCGTGTTGCCCGACAGCTCGGACTTGACCGCATTCTCCAGATAGGAGGTGATCTGCATCTCCTCGCCGCGGAACACCGCGCCGATCTCCTCGACGCCCGCCACCTCCTCGGCGAAGCGGACGCAACGCGTGCATTGGATGCAGCGGTTCATCGTCGTCTTGACGATCGGGCCCATGTACTTGTCAGTGACGGCGCGCTTGTTCTCGGAAAAACGGCTGTGCCCCTTGCCGTATCCGACCGCGATGTCCTGCAG
>CAXTFF010000337.1:0-2022 GCA_964243325.1 uncultured Sphingomonas sp. | reverse complement strand
TCCGCGCCTCGGGCACCGAACCCAAACTGACCGCGCGCGTGGAGGCGTGGACGGCCGACGGACTGGGGCGGTTGCGGGGCGAGCTGATGGAGCGGTTGGAGGCGGCGGGTATGACTGTCCGCTAAGGGTGGAAAGCGGACAGTCAGGGCGTCAACACTTCTACGGGGCGGCTAATTACATATTCGTAAGAAGCCTCGGCCACTGGCGCGCCGTTACTTGTCACTTTCCTGATGTTCGGCACCGGTGTGCGCCCATCGCTGCCTCCGATGTTCCCAGCGTCCGCGCCAGAGCCATTGTAACCGTCAGCACCACTGCCCGCATCGCACCCGTCACCGTCGCTCATGGCTTGTTCCTCCAATGGGTAGCGGTTTCTCACACGCAGCGATCGTCCGCTAGAGGTCGACAGCGGACCTACCCGCGAACATCGGCTAAGGGTCGCAAGCGGACGTTCATCCATCTCGTCACCCCAGCGAAGGCTGGGGTCTCGACGGGAGTGTACCCCACCCCTCTCCCGTGAGAGCGGGATAGGGTGGAAAAGGTGCTGTCCTACAGGCGCGCTTTCTGATCCAAGCTCGCGGGTGCCGATCCGAACCGCCCCGTCTCCCACCCGCGATCGGTATGCTCCTGACCCGACCCATGGCCGTCTCCCCGGCGAAGGCCGGGGCCCAGCCGCGCCGCATAGGTAGGCTGGTCTTCATGAGGTCCCACATAAGCCCGCGTACCTGGGCCCCGGCCTTCGCCGGGGAGGCGGCTGCAGCGGCGTACGATACCTGTGCGGATAGAAATCGTCTCCGTGTGAAGTTCGTCGACTCGCCCAGCCCGCGACGACGCCGCGGCGGCGTTCTTGGCGTGACCTTTAGTGACCTTCCGCCCGCACGACCCGCCGCCGCACCGTCGTCCGCGCTTCCGCCCCCCAGGCGTATTTATACGGCTCCTCCCCGCGCAGGAAGTGGAACTCGCCAGCCCCGCCGACCAGCGCGTCCTCGATGGCGACCGCGAACGCCAGCGTCCCGAAGCTCTGCCCGGGCATGGTCTGGTCGACCCCGTTGATGTACGAGTACCCCGAACGCCCGTCCGCGAACCCCAGCAGCACCGCCACGATCCGCCCGTCCAGCCTGACCAAGCTCAAGCGCAGCAGCCCCGCCGCCGCCAGCGCGGGCGCGGCGGCGCGGTGGAACGCCTGCACCCGCGGGTCGGCGAGCACGCCCAACTCCCCCGCCGCCGCCCACCGCGCGGCGTGGAGCGCGAACAGCGCGTCGAGCGCTTCCCCGATCCCGTCCGCCCCGACGATCGCCTCGCTCACCTCGCCCACCGCCGCCGCCCGGTGCCGGTCATGCACCACCTTGCGCCGCTTTGATTTGGACAGCCCCGCCAGCAGCGGAGGTGCTGGCGGCAGGACCATCACCGGGCACACCTCGCCCGGCTCGTCGACCGCGCGCCATCCGTCCGGCACCGGCCCCCGCAGCGCCGAGTCGCCGCGCAGGTCTGGCAGCAGCAGCTCGTCCCACCGGTCCGCCGTCGCGAGCAGCGCGTCCCATAATCCCGCCACCGCCGCCGGCCCCGCCGCCGGGTCGACCAGCGCGTCGCTGTAATCGCTCTGCCCCGCCGCCACCGGCACCAGCCGCCGAACGCCCGCATCGTCCCAAACCGTCATCGGCATCGCCGCGACCAGCCGCCCGTCCGGTCTTCGCGCCTCGACGTCGAACCGCTCGCCCCCGCCCAGATGCGCCCACCAGGCCTCGGCCCAAGCCGGCGACTGGAACGGCGTGGCGCGCGGGTCGCGCCGCCACAGGTCCCACCACTCGTCTTGCGTCACGGCAACCGCCGCAGGTGGTACCCCGTCCCGTCCCAGATCGCGAAGGGCCGCTCGCCCGACCGCACGACCGCGAAGCCCGGAGCGCTCGCCGCCTCCCGCGCGTCCGCCGCGTCGTCGCCCCGGTAGGACCAGTTGAACACCAGCAGGTCGCCCCCGGACCTCAGCACCCGCGCCATCTCCGCCAGCCGCGCCTCGACCACGCCCGC
>CAXTFF010000336.1:0-2061 GCA_964243325.1 uncultured Sphingomonas sp. | reverse complement strand
GGCGGCGCGCGCGAGGTCGGCCAGGAGCTGCGGCTGGAACCCGGTCGGCACGCCCGACAGGGTGAGCGGGCCGGGGGCGTTCAGGATGGTCTTGAGGTCGGGCATCAACGCGATACGGTGACGTAGGTCAGCGAGCGCATCCGCTCCATCATCGGGCCGCCCCACCGCTCGGGGCAGGCGATCGATCCGATCGCCCAGCCCATGATGTCGACGTCCTGCTCCTCCAGCAGCGCCTCGAACCAGTCGAGCTCGGCCGCGTTCCATGTGCCCGAGTGCGCGTCGAAGAAGCCGCCGATCATCAGGTCGGCCTCGCGCGTTCCGCGGTGCCACGAGCGGAAGCGCAGGCGCTTGAGGCGGATTTCGGGGTCCATGCGGGCGCTCCAACGGCAAGAGGCCGGCGGGCGCTGCCGTCCCCGCGAAGTGATACTTCGCGGGGACCCCAATGGCGGCGCGCGTCGGCTGGTGTATGGCGGCCAGATAGTCATGCGGCCCCCGATCCTCAATCCGTTGTTCGCGGAAGCGACCGCGCTCAAGGGCGTCGGCCCCGCGCTCGCCAAGCCGCTCGAACGGCTGCGGCTCGCGCGCGTGGTGGACGTCGCGTTCCACCTGCCGACGGGGCACGTCGACCGCTGGGCGCGCGACGAGCTGATGCAGTCGGACGTGGGCCGGACGATCGCGATCACGGTGCGGCCGGTCGACTACCGCCTGAGCAACGGACGCGGGCCGTCGCGGGTGCAGGCGACCGACCGTCAAGGCAACTATGTCAGCCTCACCTATTTCGGCGGCGCGTCCGGCTACGTGAAGAAACTGCTCCCGCTCGGCGAGCCCAAGCGGGTGTCGGGGCGGCTGGAGCAATACGGCCAGGAGCTGCAGATCCTGCGCCCCGAGATCGAGGGCGACGAGCCGTTCCGCGAGCGCGAGGCGATCTATCCGCTGTCGGAAGGGATCACGTCCAGGCGACTGCAGGCGCTCGCGACGCAGGCGACGCAGCGCGCGCCCGAGCTGCCCGAATGGATCGAGCCGGGGCTGAAGGACGCGCGCGGCTGGCCGGGGTGGCGCGAGGCGCTGGAGCGGGTGCATCTCGACCCCGCCGACGCGAAGGCGCGCGAGCGGCTGGGGTACGACGAGGTCTTCGCCAACCAGCTGGCGATGACGCTGGTGCGCGCCGACACGCGCAAGCGGAAGGGCCGCGCGCTCCAGGGCGACGGGTCCTTACGCGAAATGCTGCGGCTGCCCTACGAGCCGACGGGCGCGCAGGCGCGGACGATGCGCGAGATCGAGGGCGACCTGGCCCAGACCGCGCCGATGCTGCGGCTGCTCCAGGGCGACGTGGGATCGGGCAAGACGCTGGTCGCGCTGATGGCGCTGCTGGTGGCGGTGGAGGCGGGCGCGCAGGGAGCGATGCTCGCGCCGACCGAGATCCTGGCGCGTCAGCATCACGTGACCTTGCAGCGGATGCTGGCGGGCCTGCCGGTGTCGGTCGCCGCGCTGACGGGCCGCGACAAGGGACGCGCGCGCGAGGCGACGCTGATGGGGTTGCAGTCGGGCGAGATCGACATACTGGTCGGTACCCACGCGATCTTCCAGGAAGCGGTCGGCTACCGCGACCTGGGGCTGGTGGTGGTCGACGAGCAGCACCGGTTCGGGGTCGCCGAGCGGCTGCTGCTGTCGAACAAGGGCGTGCGCCCGCCGCATCTGCTGGCGATGACCGCGACGCCGATCCCGCGCACGCTGACGCTGGCGCAATACGGCGAGATGGATGTCAGCCGCCTCGACGAGATGCCGCCGGGGCGCGAGCCGATCGAGACGCGGGTGGTGTCGGAGGACCGGTTCGACGAGGTCGTGAACGCGCTCGGGCGGCACATGTCGGACGGGGGCCAGGCCTATTGGGTGTGCCCGCTGGTCGAGGAGAGCGAGCGCAGCGACCTGGCCGCCGCCGAGGCGCGCGCCGAGCTGCTGAAGGCACGGTTCGGCGACCGGGTCGGGCTGGTGCACGGGCGCATGAAGCCCGCCGAGAAGGACGCGGTGATGACCGCGTTCTCGGGCGGGCGGTTGGGCGTG
>CAXTFF010000335.1:0-2063 GCA_964243325.1 uncultured Sphingomonas sp. | reverse complement strand
GGCGCGTTCCTGGAATGGATGGAAGGGCGCGAGCTGCCGGGGGTGGCGGCGTTGACCCGGTAGGTGGTCCGGCCCATGTTCAACATCGTTGAACGGAGGCGCGAATGCTTGGTCTAAGGCTCGACGACGATACCGAGGCGAAGCTGGCGAGGGCGGCGCGTCGCCAAGGCCGAACCAAGAGCGATCTGGTTCGGGACGTTTTGAGGACGTATCTGCGGCAGGCGGAGGACGACGCGGCGCTGGTCGACGAGGTGCGTAGGATCGCCGCGATCACGTCCGAGAGCGATCTGGGCGAGCTGGACGCGGCGGTGGACGATCTGGAAGCGCTGATCGACGCGGAGGAGGCGAGCTTTCTCGCCAGTCGCGCCGCTTGAAACGCGGGGACATCTTCATCGGCGCGCAGCGCGGCGAGTTCACGGGAAAGCCGCGACCCTATGTCGTCGTACAGCGCGAGACGACGTTGCCGGACAGCGTCACCGTGACGGCGTGCCCGGTCACGACGGTGCTGCTCGGGGCCGGCGCTCTCCGGATCCCGCTCGCGGCCGACGCGACCACCGGGCTCGACGATCCGAGCGAGGTCGAGGTCGATCGGATCACCACGCTACGCCGGAGCAGCATCCGCCGACGGGTCGGGTCCGCGTCCGGCGACGGCATGGCGGCCATCGATCGGGGGCTGAAGCTCTGGCTCGATTTGTGACGTCCACCGCCGTTGCCCCTCCCGCCCCGCCCGGCTAACAGCCGGCCGATATAGCGACAGAAAAGGGATCACGATGACGCCGCAGGTCAAGGCCATCCTGGGCAATTACGAGTCCGACAATCCGGGCGTGAAGGCGAACCTGGCGCGCATCCTGATGCAGGGCGCGCTGGAGGGCACGGGCAAGCTGGTGATCCTGCCGGTCGACCAGGGGTTCGAGCATGGGCCCGCGCGCAGCTTTTCCGTCAACCCGGCGGCGTACGACCCGCATTACCATTTCCGGATCGCGCTCGACGCCGGCCTGTCGGCCTACGCCGCGCCGTTGGGGATGATCGAGGCGGGGGCGGCGACCTTCGCCGGGCAGATCCCGACCATCCTGAAGGTCAACAGCTCGAACAGCTGGGCGACGAGCGTGGCGTCGGCGGTGACGGGGACGGTGGGCGACGCGCTGCGCATGGGCTGCTCGGCGATCGGCTTCACGATCTATCCGGGGTCGGACGGCGTGTTCGACGCGATGAACGAGATCAGGGAGATGTCGGCCGAGGCCAAGGCGGTCGGGATCGCGACGGTGATCTGGTCCTACCCGCGCGGCGGCAAGATCTCCAAGGAGGGCGAGCTGGCGCTCGATGTCGGCGCGTACGCGGCGCACATGGCCGCGCTGCTCGGCGCGCACATCATCAAGGTGAAGCTGCCGACCGACCATATCGAGCAGGCCGAGGCCAAGAAGCCGTACGAGGGCGGCGACTGGTCGACGCAGGCCAAGCGCGTCGCGCACGTCGTCCAGTCGTGTTTCGCGGGGCGGCGGATCGTGGTGTTCTCGGGGGGAGCGTCCAAGGGCGCGGACGACCTGTACCAGGACGCGCGCGACATCCGCGACGGCGGCGGCAACGGGTCGATCATCGGCCGCAACACCTTCCAGCGCCCGCGCGACGAGGCGCTGGCCATGCTCGGGAAGCTGGTGCGGATCTACAAGGGCGAGGAGTGAGCGTCGAGCTCGACGATCCGCTGGGGCCGCTCGATCCGGATTTCGCGGTCGCGTTCCAGCGGAGCGGCAAGCGGCCCGCCTGCCAGCTGTATCTGGTGTCGCCGCTCGAGGTCGGCGGCGAGTTCCCAGGACGGCTGGCGCGCGCGCTCGACGCGGGGCCGGTGGCGGCGTTCCAGTTCCGGGTGAAGGGGATGGACCAGCACGCCGCGGCGCGGCTGGCCGAGCCGTTGCAGGCGATCTGCGCCGAGCGGGAGGTGGCGTTCATCGTCAACGACCAGGTCGGCCTGGCCAAGCGGCTGGGGGCGGACGGGGTGCATCTGGGGCAGGGGGACGGCGATCCGCGCGAGGCGCGCGACGTGCTGGGGCCGAAGGCGCAGATCGGCG
>CAXTFF010000334.1:0-2066 GCA_964243325.1 uncultured Sphingomonas sp. | reverse complement strand
TCACGCGCGACGTGTCGGGCGAGGGCGTGCAGCAGGCGCTGCTCAAGCTGATGGAGGGCACCACCGCGAGCGTGCCGCCGCAGGGCGGGCGCAAGCATCCGCAGCAGGAGTTCCTGCAGGTCGACACCACCAACATCCTGTTCATCTGCGGCGGCGCGTTCAGCGGGCTGGAGAAGATCATCGGCGACCGCCTGCAGGGCAAGTCGATCGGCTTCGGCGCCTATGTCGCCGCTCCCGAGGAAAGGCGGACGGGCGAGATGCTGCGCTCCACCGAGCCGGAGGATCTCCTCAAATTCGGGCTGATCCCCGAGTTCGTTGGCCGCCTGCCGGTGATCGCGACGCTGGAGGACCTCGACATCCCCGCGCTGGTCAAGATCCTGTCCGAGCCCAAGAACGCGCTGGTCAAGCAATACCAGAAGCTGTTCGAGATGGAGCAGGTCGAGCTCGACTTCACCGATGACGCGCTGGTCACCGTCGCCAAGAAGGCGATCGAGCGCAAGACGGGCGCGCGGGGCCTGCGGTCCATCCTGGAGGCGATCCTGCTCGATACGATGTTCGACCTGCCCGGCATGGACGGCGTCGACGAGGTAATGATCGACAAGGACGTCGTGGAAGGCCGCAAGGAGCCGATCCGCGTTTACGCCGAGAAGAAAAAGGCGGGCGACGCGGCGTGATGCCCGGCCCCGTCCCGGCGGCATCGCCGAACCGGGCGTGGGTCGCCGCTTTTTGAACGGGGGTGGCGTCGATCGTGTTCGGCACGGTTTATGTCATCAGCTCTCCTCGCCGAGCCGCGCGGCGAGGGCCAGGCCTGCGCCGACCTGGACCAGCCCGTACAGGCGGCGGCGGCCGGGATGGCCGTCGAACGGCTTCACCGTGAGCTCCGCACCAAGCGCTCGCTCGCGCCACAAGGCGACGTGGCGGCGCGGCTGCAGCAGCCCGAGCAGGCCATCGCCGATCATGAAGATCGCAGCCATCTCGGCGACGCGCTGGACGATCGGGGGACGGCTCATGGCGACAACTCCGTTGCGGCGGCGCGAACGACGTGCCGGTTTCCTGGGGACCGGAAACGCTTCGTCGCCGGGCACGATCCCGACGCGATGGCCGGTTCGGAGCGCGACGGCCCGATTGATGGATCGGCCGCTCCTCACCATATAGCTCGAGAGGGCGACCGGTCGGGGAGCCCGCCGGAGTTCGCATGAATCAGTTTCCCCTGTTGCCGCTGCGGGACATCGTCGTTTTCCCGCACATGATTGTTCCGCTGTTCGTCGGGCGCGACAAGTCGGTCGCCGCGCTGGAGGCTGCGATGGCCGCCGACAAGGAGATCTTCCTGGTCGCGCAGATCGATCCCGCCGAGGACGATCCCGCGCGCGAAGACCTGTACGAGATGGGCGTCACTGCCACCGTACTTCAGCTCCTGAAGCTGCCCGACGGCACCGTGCGGGTGCTGGTGGAAGGCAAGCAGCGCGCCCGGATGGGTGAGCTGAGCACGGGCGACAAGGGTCACCTGATCGCCACCATCGACCGGGTCGAGGACGAGGAGAGTGCCGACCCGCTCGAGGAGCAGGGCCGCGAGATGGCGGCTCAGCTTTCGGCGCTGATGCGCTCGGTGGTCGACCAGTTCGAGAATTACGCCAAGCTCAACCGCAAGCTGCCCGCGGAGACCGCGGTGCAGCTCGGCGAGATCGACGACGCGGCCCAGCTGGCGGACGCGGTGGCTGCCAACATTGCGGTGAAGGTCGCGGACAAGCAGGCGCTGCTGGTCGAGACGGACGCGGCCAAGCGGCTGGAGATGGCGTTCGCGCTGATGGAAGGCGAGCTCGGCGTCCTGCAGGTCGAAAAGAAGATCAAGAGCCGCGTCAAGCGTCAGATGGAGAAGACGCAACGCGAATATTACCTCAACGAGCAGCTCAAGGCGATCCAGCGCGAGCTGGGCAATTCGGACGAGGAAGGCGACGGCGACGAGATCGCCGAGCTGAGCCAGAAGATCGCCGGACTCAAGCTCTCCAAGGAGGCGCGCACCAAGGCGACCGCCGAGCTCAAGAAGCTCAAGACCATGGCGCCGATGA
>CAXTFF010000333.1:0-2066 GCA_964243325.1 uncultured Sphingomonas sp. | reverse complement strand
CGTGGAGGCCGTCCGCGTCCTCGAGCCCGCGCCGGGCGGGCTGGCGGGCGCGCTGCGCGAGGCGTGGGAGCGCTACCGCACGCCGCTGGCGGTCACGGAGGTCCATCTGGGCTGCACGCGCGAGGAGCAGCTGCGCTGGGTGGGCGAGGCCTGGGACACCGCCCGCGCGCTGCGCGCCGAGGGCGTCGACCTGCGCGCGGTCACCGCCTGGGCGGCGCTGGGCAGTTGCGGCTGGAACACGCTCCTGACCGGCGACGGCCTGTACGAGCCCGGGCTGTTCGACGTGAGCGGTCCGGAGCCGCGCCCGACCGCGCTGGCGCAGGCTTGGCGCGCGTTGCCCGGCGACGGGGACCGCCACCCCGTCGCGCATACGCCCGGCTGGTGGCGGCGGCCGACGCGGCTCGCCCACCCGGCCGTGCGCCGTCCCGCGCGCTTCGAGCGTGGCGGGCCCGCCCTGCCCGCACGCGCGCCCGCGCCGCCGCTCCTGATCCTGGGCGCCGGGAGCGCGCTTGGCCGGACGATCGCGCGGCACTGCGACGGGCGCGACATCGCCCATGCGCTCGTCGAGGATCCGCGGGCCGCGCGCCCGGAGGATCTTGGGGCGATGCTCGACCGCCACCTGCCCTGGGCGGTGATCGACGCCGCCGACCGCGCGACCGCCACCGACCGCGCCGCGCTCGCCCGCGCCGCCGCGGAGCGCGGGCTGGGGATCCTCCGCTTCGCCGCCGACCTGGTTCCGGGGGCGGCCGCCGGTCCCGGGCCATCCGACGGCCCGCTCCTCGTCCGCACAGGCCCGGTCTTCGGGCCGGAAGACGACGAGGGCCTGGCGGTCGAGGTCGCGCGCTCGCTGGGCGAGGGGCGGCGGTTCGCCGCGGCGGGCGGTCGCCCGTTCAGCCCCGCGTTCCGGCCCCGGCTCGTCGACGCCGCGCTCGACCTCCTGATCGACGGGGCGGAGGGCGAGTGGCGGCTGACGCATGGCGCGCCGCTGTCGCCCGCCGACTTCGCCCGCCGCGTCGCGCGCGCCTGCGGATACGATCCGTCGCTGGTGGACGGTGCCGCCGCCGTGGAGCCGTGCGCCGGATCCCAAGCGGAAGGCGCGGCGCTCGGCGACCTGGACGCGGCGCTCGGCCAGTTCGCGGGGGACCGGGCGCGCCGGGCGGAGGCGCTGAAGCTGCACGCCGCCTGACCGCGGGACGGACGGGGTTGACGCGTCCTTAACCGCACCCCTTCGCCTCCGCTTGGGCATTGCGGCCCTACCTGGCCCGATCCCGTCGCGTTTGGCGGGCGAATCAGGGGGTTTCCATGCCTTTCGACAACAGGACATTATTCACGACCAGCGCCCTGGCGCTGTCGTGCGCGCTCGCGGCGCCCGCCGCGGCGCAGACGGCCGCACCCGCGGCGGCACGGGCGACGGTGAACGGTCCCGTCTTGAAGGCCGAGGTGGTCGAGTCGACCCATGGCGACGAGCGCCTCGTCGCCCTCGGCGGACACGGCCCTGGCGGCGGCAGCATCCGCCCGTTCGGCGGGGGCATCCTGCCGAACGCGGGCAGCATCCGCTCGTTCGCGGGCCCGGTCTCCGGCACGGCGGGCAGCATCCGGATGTTCCAGGGCAGCCTGACCGAGTCGGCCGGCAGCATCCGCATGTTCGCCGGCAGCATCCGGATGTTCGCCGGCAGCATCCGGATGTTCTCGGACAGCGTGACATACGGCACCGCGCCGGGAGCGACCTTCTGGGGTTCGCTCGCGCCCCTGTCCGGGTCCGTCACGGCGCAAGCGGGTAGCATCCGGATGTTCTCGGGCGAGCTCAATAGCTTGGCGGGCAGCATCCGGATGTTCGCGGGGGGCATCCGGGCGTCCGACGGCACGCTCCTGACGTACGAGCAGGCACCGACCGCCTATAACGGCATCCGCGACCAGATGCGCATCCTGGTCGACAAGTCGCGCGTGACCTTCGGCGGGGCGGTGACGGCGAGGACCGGCCTCAGCTTCGATTACGGCTTCACCAAGAAGATGTTCGACAAGTACGGGGCCGACCTGAACAATCCCCGGTCCCTCTACGGCCTGAC
>CAXTFF010000332.1:0-2075 GCA_964243325.1 uncultured Sphingomonas sp. | reverse complement strand
TGAACCGCGTCGCGCGCCAGCGGCTCGTCAACCGGGCGCTCGCCGACCTGCTCGCCGGGCCCATCCACGCGCTGTCGATCCGCGCGACCGCGCCGGGCGAGTGACCGTGGAGCGCCGCCCCCGCCCCGCCGCGCGCATCCTGCTGGTCGACGGGCGGGGCCGCGTGCTGCTGTTCCGCTTCACCCCCGATGATCGCCCGCCGCTCTGGTGCACGCCCGGCGGCGCGGTCGACCCGGGCGAGAGCTATGCGGCGGCGGCCCGGCGCGAGCTGTGGGAGGAGGTCGGGCTCGATCTCGATTGCGGCCCCGAGGTGGCGCAGCGAACGGCCGATTTCCTCACCTTCGAGGGTGTCGAGGTGACGGCGGATGAACGCTACTTCCGCCTCGATATCGACAGCTGCGAGGTGGCGGCCGCCGACCTCACGCCGATGGAGAAGCGGGTCCTGGACGGCTGGCGCTGGTTCACACGCGCCGAACTCGCTACGCATGACGAGGCGATCTACCCGGCGGACCTGGCCGCCATGCTCGACGCGACGGAGCCCTCCCATGCTCGATGATTTCGTGGAACAGACCCTCACCCCCGCCACCCACGATCTGGGCGGGTTCAAGGTCCACCGCACCCTCCCCGCGCCCGACCGCACCATGGTCGGCCCGTTCCTGTTCTTCGACCAGATGGGCCCCGCCGAGCTGCCGAGCGGCGAGGGCATCGACGTGCGGCCGCATCCGCACATCAACCTGTCGACCGTCACCTACCTGTTCGGCGGCGCGATCGACCACCGCGATTCGCTCGGCACCCGCCAGCGGATCGAACCGGGCGCGGTCAACCTGATGACGGCGGGCCGCGGCATCGTCCATTCCGAACGCTCGCCGGGCGACGAGCGCGCGCACGGCCCCGTGCTGTCGGGCATCCAGACCTGGCTCGCCCTTCCCGACGCGTTGGAGGAAACCGGTCCCGCCTTCGAACACGTGCCCGCGGGCGACCTGCCCATCGTCGAGGCAGGGGGCGCCCGCGCCCGCATCATCATGGGCACGCTCTGGGGCAAGGCCGCGCCGACCACCGCCCACGCCGGCGCGGTCTACGCCGACATCGCGCTCTCGCCCGGCGCGCGCGTGCCGATCGACGCCGCCGCCGAGGAGCGCGCGCTCTATCTGGCGGACGGCGAGGCGGTGCTGGAGGGCGTCCCGCTCGAGCCGATGCGCCTCTACATCCTGCGCCCCGGCATCGCCGCCACGCTCGGCTCGGCGGCGGGCGGGCGCGTCATGCTGTGCGGCGGCGACGCCTTTCCCACCCCGCGCCACGTCTGGTGGAACTTCGTGTCCTCCCGCCCCGAACGCATCGAACAGGCCAAGCGCGACTGGCGCGCCGGCGCGTTCCCGCTCGTCCCCGACGACGCGGCCGAGTTCATCCCCATCCCCGACCAGCCGCTGACGGTGAGCTATCCATGACCGAACCGCTCCAGCGCGTCGCGCTGTCCACGGGCGTCGAACTCGACGTCCAGGTCGCGGGCGACCCGGCGCATCCGCCCGTGATCCTGCTCCACGGCTTTCCCGAATCGCACCGCACCTGGCGCGGGATCGTCCCGGACCTCGCGCGCGACCATCATGTCCTGGCCCCCGACCAGCGCGGCTACGCCCGCTCGTCCAAGCCCGAGGGCGTCGGGAGCTACACGGCCGACAGGATCGTCGCCGACCTCATGGCGCTCGCCGACCATTTCGAGGTCGACCGCTTCACGCTCGTCGGCCACGACTGGGGCGGCGCGATCGCCTGGATGGCGGCGCTGCGCCACCCGGAGCGCGTGGCGCGGCTGGTGATCGTCAACGCCCCCCACCCGTACGTCTTCCAGCGCAGCCTGATCGAGGACCGCGAGCAGCGCCGCGCTTCGCGATATATCCGCACCTTCCGCGACACCTCGATCGACAAGGGCCTGACCGGCGCGGGGCTGGAGACGTTCTTCGGTTCGACCTTCGCCAAGGTCCTGACCAGCGCCGTCGTCGGCCGCGACAAGGCCGCGTATCTCGACGAATGGAGCCAGCCCGGCGCCATGACCGCCATGCTCAACTGGTACCGCGCCAGCG
>CAXTFF010000331.1:0-2122 GCA_964243325.1 uncultured Sphingomonas sp. | reverse complement strand
AGGCTCCACCCCGCGCGCCCGGCAAGCCGCCCGCCGCTCCGCGCTCCGGACCGCGCGGCCCGGGCAAGCGCTGACGATGCGCGTCATCGCCGGCACATGGCGCGGCCGCCCGCTGGTCGCGCCCAAGGGCGAGGCCACCCGCCCGACCGCCGACCGCCTGCGCGAGGCGCTGTTCTCGATGCTCACCGCGCGCCTGGGCTCCTTCGAGGACCTGGCCGTCGCCGACCTCTTCGCGGGCTCGGGCGCGCTCGGCATCGAGGCGCTGTCGCGCGGCGCCGCGTCGTGCCTGTTCGTCGAGCAGGACGGCGCGGCCCTCGACGCGCTGCGCGCCAATCTCGCCAAATTGGGCGCGACCGGCGACGTCCGCGCCTCGTCCGTCCTGGCGCTCGGCCCCGCGCGCGCCGCCCCGGATGTCATCCTGATGGACCCGCCCTACGGCACCGGCGCCGGCGTGGTCGCGCTCGACAAGCTGTCCCGCCTGGGCTGGACCGGCCCCGCCACCTGGATCAGCATCGAGACCGCCAAGGCGGAGACCGTCACGGTCGACGGCTTCATGGTCGACGCCGAACGCGTCCACGGTAAGGCCAAGATCACGCTGTTGAGGCCCGCCTGAGCGCTGCCCCGGTCTTATCCTTATCCCCGTTGGGCCACCCGCCAATAGACGATGCCCAGGAACCCGCCCAGCGCCGCGCAGGTCAGCAGCTCCGTGGCGGTCGGCCACCCTGCCACGATCCGCTTGTTGGCGACGATCAGTCCCGCTCCGGCCAAGCCGCCCATGACGGACGAGACGGCCGCGCTCCATCTCGGGCGGTGCCTGATGGCGGGCCAGGCGGCCGAATAGACGATCGCGGCGACCGGGAACGTGAAGACGAAGACCGCCAATAGAACGAGGGGCGCGAGCGCGAAAGCCATGGCCGGTCGGTCCGGCGATTCGACGATGATCATCGCGGTGACGATCGCGGCATAGGCGATCGCCGCCGCCGTCGAGGCCGCCAGCACGGCGAGGCTGTGTCGACCGAAGCCGATCGTTTCGGGACTGCTCATGTGGCCGGGTAGGGCGTGAACGCTTACCGGACCGCTAAAACGCCGCCGGAATTCGGTCTACGCGCCGAACGCGCGTGTCAGCTGCAGGAACGCCCAATACAGCCCCCCTGACAGCGCCATCGTCGCAGGGAGCGTCACCACCCACGCCAGCGCCATGTTGCGCACGGTGCGCACCTGCAGCCCCGCGCCGTTGGCCACGCTCGCCCCCGCCACGCCCGACGTCAGGATATGCGTCGTCGACACCGGCAGCCCGAACCGCTCGGCGAGCAGGATGGTCGACGCCGCCATCAGCTCGGCCGACGCGCCCATGCCGTACGTCATGTGCGTCTTGCCGATCTTCTCGCCCACCGTGACGACGATCCGCTTCCACCCGACCATCGTGCCCAGCCCCAGCGCCAGCGCGACCGCGACCTTGACCCAGGTCGGGATGTAGCGCGTGCCGCCCTGCAGCTCCTTCACATAGGCGTCGACCGCTTCCTGCTCGGGCTCGGCGAGCGCATCCGCCCCTTTGCCCTTCGCCACCAGCTTGGCCGTGTCGGTCAGCAGGTACATGTCGCCACGCAGGCTCTGCGTCGCGGCGGCCGGTACCGTCGCGATCGACCCGTACCCGGCGACCTGCTCGCGCACGGACGCCGACACCGCGCCCATCGCCGCGAACGTCCGCGGATCGGTCGCCGCCCGCGCCCGCAGCGCCCCCGTCAACACGCCGCGCGCCTCCGCCACCGGCAGCACCGCCCCGCTCGCCCGCCTGGCGAACACGCCCTCGGCCGCCGTCGACGCCTGCACGAAGGCGGGCGTGTCGCTCGCCGACCCCGTCCGGTTCAGCGCGTAGGCGGTCGGCGCGCAGCCGATCAGGATGAGCATGATGAGCCCCATCCCCTTTTGCCCGTCATTGCCGCCATGCGCGAACGACACCGCCGTGCACGTTCCGATCAACAGCGCGCGGATCCCGCGCGGCGGCGGCGCGTCGCCCTCGGGCTCGCGGAACAGCGCCGGGTTGCGCGCCACCCGCTGCAGCACCTTGAGCAGCACGAACGCCCCGACGAACCCGATGGCCGGTGCCAGCAGCAGCCCGGTC
>CAXTFF010000330.1:0-2138 GCA_964243325.1 uncultured Sphingomonas sp. | reverse complement strand
CCGTCGGGCCGCGCGCGCGACGACCGGGTGGGCGTGCTGCTGGAGCAGGGGTTCGCCGGGCGGTTCGAGCGGAGCGCGGCGGTCGATAAGGGGCGAACGGGTCCGATCCGGGTCGCGGTCCGAAGAAAGACGACCAGGGCGCGCGCCTAACCGACCGCCGCTATCATGGCGGTCACGCTCGCTTCCTTGCCGCCGGAGATCTGGAGGAGGTGGCGGCCGGGCGCGAGGCGGAAATCGACGGTCTTGCGGATGCCGCTGCAGGGCGGGCCGTGGAGATGGGCCGCCGACGCGATCGCCTTGCCGCCCTGGACCACGTCGATCCACATGGCCGCGCCGAGTGCGACGCGATAGGTGCCGGGGCGGACGACGGCAAAGGCGACGAGGCCGCCGCGGGTATCAGGCGCGGGCGGCCTTTCGGGGCGGAGCGCGAAGCGGACCGCCGGGGTGGGGGAAAGGCGGAGCCGGGCGGCTTGGCCGATGGCGAGGGAGGCTCCGGTCGCTCCCGACGCGGTGGTCGCCGCCGTGAGCGGGGTCGGGGTCGGCCAGCCGGCGAACTCGGGCGGGAGCGCGGGAGGCGCGGCGCAGGTCGGTTCGGGCGGCTTTATCTGGGCGGCGGCGGCGGCGGGCGCGGTCAGCGACAGCGCGACCGTGGCGGCTAGGGTGCGCATGGTCGTGTGTCCTTCGCGAGGCTTGTCCGAGCATGGTCGGGGCGCGGACGGCTGGCGAGGGAGAGGTCGTAAGGTTCTACCCGGCGGGCAGCGTCGCGGCAAAGCCGCGCCGTCGGTCCTTGCTGTGGCAAGGCCGGCCGACAGCGGTTGTGCGGCGAGGCTGCGCCCGCCGCACCGGTCGGTAGCTGCGCTACCAACCTCAACCGCTGTAATACATATCATACTCCACCGGGCTCGGCGTCATCTCCCACCGATGCACGTCCTCGAACTTGAGCGCGATGTAAGCTTCCACCTGGTCCTTGGTGAACACGTCGCCCTTCAGCAGGAACTCGTGGTCCGCCGCCAGGCAGTCCAGCGCCTCGCGCAAGCTGGCGCTGACCGTCGGGATGTCGGCGAGCTCGGCGGGGGGCAGGTCGTACAGGTTCTTGTCCATCGGCTCGCCGGGATGGATGCGGTTCTGGATGCCGTCCATCCCCGCCATCATCAGCGCGGCGTAGGCCAGATACGGGTTGGCGAGCGCATCGGGAAAGCGGACCTCGACGCGCTTGGACTTCGCTCCCGTGCCGTAGGGGATGCGGCACGACGCCGAGCGGTTGCGCGCCGAATAGGCGAGCAGCACGGGCGCCTCGTAGCCGGGCACCAGCCGCTTGTAGCTGTTGGTCGACGGGTTGGTGAAGGCGTTCAGCGCCTTGGCGTGCTTGATGATCCCGCCGATGAAGAAGAGGCACATCTCCGACAGGCCGGCATAGCCGTTGCCCGCGAAGCTCGGCTGGCCGCCCGACCAGATCGAGAAGTGCGTGTGCATCCCCGATCCGTTGTCCTCCTTGATCGGCTTGGGCATGAAGGTCGCCGTCTTGCCGTAGGCGTGGGCGACCTGGTGGACGACGTATTTGTACACCTGCATCCGGTCGGCCGTCGTGGTCAGCGTGCCGAAGGTGAGGCCGAGCTCGTGCTGGCCGGCGGCGACCTCGTGGTGATGCTTGTCGCAGGGCAGACCCATCTCGAGCATGGTCGAGACCATCTCGCCGCGGATGTCGACCGCCGAGTCGACGGGGGCGACGGGGAAGTACCCGCCCTTGGCGCGCGGACGATGGGCGAGGTTCCCGCCCTCGTATTCGCGGCCGGTGTTGGTCGGCAGTTCGATATCGTCGATGCGGTAATAGCTGGTGGCGTACGAGTTCTCGAAGCGCACGTCGTCGAACATGAAGAACTCGGCCTCCGGCCCGACATAGACGGTGTCGCCGACGCCGGTGGCGGCCAGGTACGCTTCGGCCTTCTTGGCGGTCGAGCGCGGGTCGCGCGAGTAGCTCTCGCCGCTGCCGGGCTCCACCACGTCGCAGAACACGATCAGCATCGGGGTCGCGGAAAAGGGATCGGTGTAGACCGCGTCGAGGTCGGGCTTGAGCGTCATGTCGGACTCGTTGATCGCCTTCCAGCCCTCGATCGAGGAGCCGTCGAACATCAGCCCGT
>CAXTFF010000329.1:0-2140 GCA_964243325.1 uncultured Sphingomonas sp. | reverse complement strand
CGACATAATGCGATCGGATGATGCCGAGCTCGAACGGGATGCCCGACGCCTGCGCGTAGCCGATCGCGGCGGGGACGCCCGAGTCGGGGACGGGAATGACCAGGTCGGCGTCGACCCCCGACTCGGCGGCGAGCTGCGCGCCGATCTCCTTGCGGACAGTGTAGATCGACTGCTCGTCGACGATCGAATCGGGGCGCGAGAAATACACCCATTCGAAGATGCACGGCCGCGCCGCCATCGGCGCGAACGGGCGGATCGAGCGGATCTCGGTCCCCTGCACGATGATCAGCTCGCCCGGCTCGACCGCGCGCTCGAACGTCGCGCCGCACACGTCGAGCGCCACCGTCTCGGACGCGAAGATCACCGCGTCGTCGAGGCGGCCCATCACCAGCGGCCGGATGCCGAGCGGGTCGCGGCAGGCGATCATCCCTTCGGGCGTCATCACCACGAGCGAGTAGGCGCCCTCGACCTGCTTGAGCGCGTCGATGAAGCGGTCGAGCAGGGTCCGGTAGCTCGACGTCGCGACGAGGTGGATGATCACCTCGGTGTCGCTGGTCGACTGGAAGATCGACCCGCGCCGGACGAGCTCGCGCCGCAGCCGCGTGGCGTTGGACAGGTTGCCGTTGTGCGCGATCGCGAAGCCGCCGCTCTGCAGCTCGGCATAGAGCGGCTGGACGTTCCTGAGCGCCGTGTCGCCCGTCGTGGCGTAGCGGACATGGCCCGTCGCGACCTCGCCCGCCAGCGACCGGATCACCTCGTCGCGGTCGAAATTGCCCGCCACGTGCCCCATCGCCCGGTGCGTATGGAAGTTGCGGCCGTCGTAGCTCGTGATCCCCGCCGCCTCCTGCCCGCGGTGCTGGAGCGCGTGGAGCCCGAGCGCCACGAGCGCGGCGGCGCTGGGGCTGCCGGAAACACCGAACACGCCGCACTCCTCATGCAGCTTGTCCCCATCTTCCGGAGATGCGTCGAACGGATGTGTGGTAAGCATAGGACCCTGCCCGAAGGATGGCGGGCCTATAAGCCGGGCGGGCCCGCTTGTCGCCTCCTTGTAACGCAAATCAGGAAGGCGGTTCGTCGCATGACCGTTTCGATCGAGACATGACCGACCCTCGCGAGACCGGCTTCGACCTCGACCCGAAATACGATGCGGCCGGGCTGATCACGGCCGTCGTCAGCGATGCGGCGACGGGCGAGCTGCTGATGGTGGCGCACATGAACGCCGACGCGCTCGCCGCGACCCGCCAGACGGGCGAGGCGCATTTCTGGTCGCGCAGCCGCCGCGCGTTGTGGCGCAAGGGCGAGACGTCGGGCAACGTGCTGCGGGTGCGCGAGATGCGGGTGGACTGCGACCAGGACGCGTTGTGGCTCCTCGTCGAGCCGACCGGGCCGGCCTGCCACACCGGCGCGCGGAGCTGCTTCTACCGGCGGGTCGAGGGCGACGGGCTGGCCCCGGTCGCATGAGGTGCCTGCTCGCCTTGGCCCTGCTGCTGGGCGGCTGCGGGCGGGGGGACGCGCCCGACGCGGCGACCGGCGCGGGCGCCGAGCTCGAACGCGCGGCGGTCGCGGCTGGGCTGGTGCCCGACCCCGCGCGCGCGTCGATCGTTGGCGCGTGGGCGCGCGACAACGACCGGGTGTGCGTCGTGACGGGACGAGGCGGGCGCGAGCGGATCGGGATCGTGCTCGACTACGGCCAGGGCAACGGCTGCGTCGCGGCTGGGAGCGTCCGGCGCTCGGGCGACCGGCTCGCCGTCGATCTGGGCGCGTGCCGGATCGACGCGCGCTTCGACGGCGAGCGGATCGACTTTCCGGCGGAGGTCGACGAGGCGTGCGCGCGGTCCTGCCGCGGCAACGCCAGCCTGGCGGCGTTGGCCGTCGAGCGCGTGAGCGGGTCGGCGGCGGAGGCGACGACGTTGCGCGCGCCCTCGGGTAAGCCGCTTTGCGGCGATTGACGTTGACGTAAGCGAAACCTACTTACGAGCGGTATGTCGACCGCCGTTTCCTTCGCCGCCTACGCCGTCATCGAGCCGCGCGCCGACCGCGACCATTATTCGATCACCGACCTCTGCGCCGAGTTCGAGGTGACGCCCCGCGCGCTCCGCTTCTACGAGGACGAAGGGCTGATTGGCCCCGAGCGTCGCGG
>CAXTFF010000328.1:0-2149 GCA_964243325.1 uncultured Sphingomonas sp. | reverse complement strand
GTGATCGGGCGGGTGACGGACACCGGGCGCATGGTCCTGACGTGGCGCGGCGGGACGGTGTGCGACATCCCGCTCGGGCCGCTCGCCGACGACGCGCCCTGTTACGACCGGCCGCACGTCGCGACCGCGCCGCCCGCGCCGCTGGCCCACTATCCCGAATGCGAGGACCCGGCCGCCGATCTGCTGAAGCTGATGGCATCACCCGACCTGGCCTCCAGGCGTTGGGTATGGGAGCAGTACGACCACATGGTCGGCGGCGACACGGTGCAGCGGCCGGGCGGCGACGCGGCGGTGGTGCGGGTGCATGGGACAGACAAAGGGCTGGCGATCACCACCGACTGCACCCCGCGCTATTGCTTCGCCGACCCGGTCATGGGCGGACGGCAGGCGATCGCGGAGGCGTGGCGAAACCTGTGCGCGGTCGGGGCCAAGCCGCTGGCGGCGACCGACTGCCTGAATTTCGGGAACCCCGAGCGGCCCGAGATCATGGGGCAGCTCGTCGGCTGCATCGAGGGGATGGCGGACGCCTGCCGCCAGCTCGACTTCCCGATCGTGAGCGGAAACGTGTCGCTCTACAACGAGTCCAAGGCGACGGGGGGCGGCTCCGCGATCCTGCCGACGCCCGCGATCGGCGGGGTCGGGCTGCTCGACGACTGGACCCGGTCCGCCACGATCGGCTTCAAGCAGCCCGGCGACGTGATCCTGCTGGTGGGCAACCGCGGCGGGCATCTCGGCCAGTCGCTCTACCTGCGCGAGCTGCACGGGATCGAGGGACGCGACGCCGGGCCCCCGCCCCCCGTCGACCTGGAAATGGAGCGCCGCGTGGGCGAGCTGATCCGCCACCGGGTCAACACCCGCTGCCTCACCGCCGTCCACGACGTGGCGGACGGCGGCGTCGCGGTGGCGATCGCCGAGATGGCGCTGGCGGGCGGGATCGGCGCGATCATCGACCGCCCGCTGATCCGCCCGGTGACGGAGGCGCTGTTCGCGGAGGACCAGGCGCTGTTCGTGGTCACGATCCGCGACACGGCGCTGCTCGACTTCCTGTTCTCGACGGACGCCGCCGGGGTGGACGTGATCCCGATCGGCCGCACGGCGGGCAAGCGGATCATCTTCGAGCTGCCGCACGGCGATCATGTGGTGACGCTGGACGAACTGAGGAGGGCGCATGAGGGCTTCTTCCCCACGCTGATGGGAGCGGACGCGGCGCTCGCATGACCCCGCCACCCGAGACCGACGCCGAAGCCGCCGCCCAGCTGGAGGCGCTCGCCGCCGAGATCGCGCGGCACAACCGGCTGTACCACACCGACGACGCGCCCGAGATCTCGGACGCGGAATACGACGCGCTGGTCCGGCGCAACGCGGCGATCGAGGCGGCGTTTCCGGCGCTGAAGCGCGCCGACTCGCCGAGTGCCGCCGTGGGCGCCGCGCCGGCCGGACACCTGGCCAAGGTGGCGCACGCCCGGCCGATGACCAGCCTCGACAACGCCTTCGCCGACGAGGAGGTGGTCGAGTTCGTCCAGCGCGTCCGCCGCTTCCTGAAGCTTCCCGACGACGAGCCGGTCGCGCTGACCGCCGAGCCCAAGATCGACGGGCTGTCCTGCTCGCTCCGCTACGAGCGCGGCCGGCTCGTCCAGGCGCTGACGCGCGGCGACGGCGCGGTGGGCGAGGACGTGACGGCGAACGTCCGCACGATCGGCGACATACCGGACGCGCTCAATGGCGACGCGCCGGACGTGTTCGAGGTGCGCGGCGAAGTCTACATGACCAAGGCCGACTTCGCCGCGCTCAACGCCCGGCTGCTCGGCCAAGCCGACGACCCGGCCAAGGCGCGGCAGTTCGCCAATCCGCGCAACGCCGCCGCCGGGTCGCTCCGCCAGAAAGATGCGGGCGTCACGGCGACGCGGCCGCTGCACTTCCTCGCGCACGGGCTGGGCGAAGCGTCCGCGCTGCCGTTCGATACGCAAACGGCGCTCGTGGAGCGGTGGCGCGGCTGGGGCTTTCCCGTCGACCCGCGCTTCACGCGCGCGGGCGACGTCGACGAGGCGCTCGCCGCCTACCGCGCCATCGAGGAGGCGCGCGCCGACCTGCCGTTCGACCTCGACGGGGGGGTGTACCAGCTCGACCGGGTCGACTGGCAGGCGCGGCT
>CAXTFF010000327.1:0-2173 GCA_964243325.1 uncultured Sphingomonas sp. | reverse complement strand
GAGCGCGGCGGACCTCGCCTTCTGCGACCGCGCCTTCGCCAAGGGCGGCTGGCGCGGCCCGCTCGACCGCTACCGCGCCCAGCGCCTCGATCGGGAGGCGCGCGCGCCCGTCCAGGGCAGGCGGATCGCCCAGCCCGCCTGCTTCATCGCCGGGACGCTCGACCCCGTGCGCCGCTTCGTTCCGGGCCACGACGCCTACGCGAACGCCGCCGCCCACCTCGACGATCCCCGCGGCGTCACCCTGATCGAGGGCGCCGGCCACTGGGTCCAGCAGGAAGCCCCGGCGCGGGTCAACGCCGCGCTGGAGGCATTCGTGCGGGGGTTGTGAGCGCCGGCGCGGCGGTCACGACAGGTCCGCCGCCGCCAGCAGCACCAGGTCGTTGAGCATGCGCTGGCGCGAGATCCCGCCCGCGACCGCCGCCTCCGCCGCTCCCATCAACGCCGCCAGCGCCGTTCGACGATCCTCGGGATCGTCGCCCCGCGAGGGCGCGACCGTCCGCGCAGGCTCGGCGAGAAGCCGCGGGACGATGCCCTCGTCCGCGACGGCGACGCCCCCCGGTCGGTGCAGCAGCACATGCAGCTCCTCGCCGAGCGACGCCCCTTGATCGGATTGCCAACGGGCGAGAAAGGCCGCCACCCGCCCCCCGCGGCCGTCCACGCGGTCTTGCAGGCGGATCGATGCGTACCCGCCCCCGAAATCCGGGGACCCCGACAGCGTGACCAGGCCGCGCAGGAACGCCGTGCCGATATCGAGGAGCGTCACGGTCGGGGACAAGGCGGCGGTCGCCCGGCTGGTCGTGGCCTCGATCACCGTGCGGTTGCCGAACTCCGGATACCGGCCCCGCGCGTCCTCCGACAGCCTGAGCGTCAGCCGCTCGCGCCGCGCGTCCCCCACCGCCACCTCGTACCCGGCATACGGCGCCATGCGCACGACGTACCTGAACACGTCGGCCGTCGAGAAACGCCCCAGGCGCGCAAGGCCCGCCGGATCGAACCCGCCCGCTCCGCTCAGCATCTCGTCCTGCAGGTCGCGCGCGCGCCGGGCGCGCTCGACCGCGTCGGCCACCCGCTCCGCCGTCCGCGTCACCCGCCCGCCCGCCGCCTCGGCCAGCAGCTCGGACAGGTCCAGCTGGCCCAGCAGGTCGCCCAGCACCTCGGACGCGTAGCGCCCGTCGAACTCGCCGCTCACGCTCGCCATCTCGCGCGACAGGGCGTCCACGCGCACCAGGGCGGTGGACAGTATGTCGGCGTCGATCGTCTCGCGTCCCAGGAAATTGAACACCAGGACATGCCGGGTCTGCCCGTAGCGATAGACGCGGCCGATCCGCTGGACGATGCGCGCCGGGTTCCAGGGCAGGTCGTAATTGAGCACGATGTGGCAGTTCCGCTGCAGGTTCAGCCCTTCGCCGCCCGCCTCCGTCGACACCAGGACGGGCACGTCGCCGTCGAACGCCGCGATCGCCGCCAGCTTGTCCGAAAGCTTCTGCCCGCCGTTGATCTGCGCGCCGCCCTGCCCGGACAGCCGCCGCACCTCCCCCAGCAACCGCTCCTGCGTCGCGCGATATTCGGAAAACACCAGCATCTTGCGCCCGCCGCGCGTCACCACCTCGTCATACAGGCGGGCGAACGCCTGGATCTTGCTGTCGGCGCGGCCCGCGTGGGCGCACTGCTCCAGCACGCCCCGGATCATCGCCTCCTCGTCCTCAAAGAACGCGCCCGCGGGCTCGCCCAGGTCCAGTTCGGCCAGGTCGTCCACGGCGTCCTCGTGTCCGCCATCGTCGTCCGGGTCGGCCGCGTCGCCCCGCCGCGGCCGCATGGGCGCCCGCAGCCGTTCGAGCCTGCGGGTCAGCGCCCGCTCGATCGCCGCCGTGCTGGACGATGCGAGCTTGCGGTAGGTGGTCATCACGAAACCGATCGCCCGGCCGCCCGTCCCGCCCCGGCGCTCGCCCGCGCGGTAGCCGCGCCGCAGATACGCCCGCAGCCGCCGGTCCAGCTCGCGCATCTCGGGCGAAGGGTCGATGGGCACCTGGGTGACGGTGTGGCCCTTGAAGATGAACCGGCCGTCCGCGTCCGTCACGTCGATTTTGCGGTTCCGCAGGACGATCCGGCCGACCACCGCGGGCTCGAACTCCAGCTGATCCACCGCGTCCGACAAGTCGGGACGCGCCAGCTT
>CAXTFF010000326.1:0-2221 GCA_964243325.1 uncultured Sphingomonas sp. | reverse complement strand
GCCGACGGGTGAGGCGAACGCTCACGCCCGCGGCAGTTCGACGGTCCGTCCCTCTCGCGCCGAGCGGTAGATCGCCTCGATCACGCGCAGGTCGGCCAGCCCCTCCTCGCCCGCGACGATCGGCTGGCGGTCGTTCTTCACGCACAGCGACAGATGGTCGAGCTGCCCGACGAACTGATTGGCGTGCGTCACCGCGCGCGGGGCCGTGACGCCCTCGCGGCGCACCGTCATCGGGTTGACGCCGTAGGAAGTGGCGGGTTCCATATCGAGATGGCCGTCCGTGCCGGTCACCCGGTAGCGGTTGTGGTTGGAGCCGTAGCTCGACACGCAGTTCGCGATCGTCCCCGACGGGAAGCGGAGCATGAAGTCGATCCGGTCCTCGACGGTGCGGAACCGCGGATCGGCGCGGTCGGTCGACTCGATCGCGGACACCGCCACGGGTTCCTCGCCCGTCAGGTAGCGCGCGGCGTTGAGGCTGTAGATGCCGATGTCCATCAACGACCCGCCGCCCGACAGCGCCCGGTCGAGCCGCCACTGGTTCGGTTGCGCGTCGAAGCCGTGTTCGGCGTTGATGATCCGCGTGGGGCCGACATGGCCGCCGCGCGCCAGCTCGATCGCCAGGATGTTGCCCGGCTCGAAACGGCTGCGATAGCCGATCATCAGCTTGCGGTCCGCCTGGCGCGAGGCGGCGATCATCGCCTCGCATTCGGCGACGCTGACCGCCATCGGCTTTTCGCACATGACATGCTTGCCCGCCCGCGCGGCGCGGATCGAATATTCCGCGTGCATGGAGTTGGGCAGGACGACGTACACGATGTCGATGTCGGGGTTGTCGCGGATGCGGTCGAAGTTCGCATAGCTGTAGAGACTGGTCGCCGGGACGCCGTATTCGGCGGCGTAGCGCGTCAGCTTGGCGGGCGTGCCGCTGACCAGCGCGGCCAGCCGGGAATGCGCGCAGTTGCGGAATTGCGGCATGATCTGGCGCGTGGCGTAGCCGCCCAACCCGACGATCGCATAGCCGAGCTTGCGGCCACCGGCTCCGGCTTTGCCTTGCGTGGCGGCCATGCCCGCCGAGGCCGCGACGAGCGCGCCGCCGCCAAGACCGAGCAGCATCTCGCGCCGGCTGGCGCCCCCGCCCGCCACGCTCAGCGCACCCCGCAGGTGGCAGGACCCGGAGGCGCGCTGCCGATGCGGATATCGGATATGTCGATCGCCAACCGTCCGGTGCCCGTCAGCACGAACGGGCGCGACACGCGCGCCATGTCCGCCCCGCCATCGGCGAAGCAGCGCAGCGGCACCGCGAGCTGACCCCATGCGCCCGGCGTCGCCGCGTTCAACGCGCCCGCCACGGGCACCGACGCGATCTTGTCGCCGCTCGCCATCGACAACGTCACGGGCCCGGTCGGCTTGGTCCCGACGCGATAATCGATCAGGAGGCTGAGCTGCCCGTTGGTCTCGCGCGTCAGGTCGATCGGGCGCGCCTGCTCGACCGCGACGCGGCCCTCGCCCGCACCGGACCAGGTCAGGCGCAGGCTGTCCTCCTGCGCGCGGCGGTCGGTGCGGGTCTGCGCCACCGCGCCGCTCGCGTCGAGCCGAGCGCCGACCGCGACCCGGCCGCGCACGAACAGGGCGTTCTGATCGCCGGCCGCGACCTTTGGCCGTGCCTCGTCGAGTCGGGGCACGGTCGTCCTCGCCGCATAGTTCAGGCCGTATCCGAACGGGAACAGCGGGTCGTAGTTCGGGTCGCGGCGATTGAGCACGTTCTGGTCGATGCGCTTGGGCCAGGAGAAACTCAGCTTGCCGGTGAAGTCGCGCGCGGGCCGGCCGTCCTTGCGCGCCATCAGCACGTCGGCGACGCCCGCACCTTCGGTTCCCGGCAGGAACGCCGCCACGAACGCGTCGGCGGCGTTCATCTCCGGATTGACCCACATCGGCCGCCCCGACAGGAACACCGCCACGACGGGCACGCCCGCCGCTTTCAGCTTCTTCAGCAGCGCCAGGTCCCGCTTGTCCTCCGGGCTGTATTCGATGGTCGATCGGTCGCCGGTGAACTCGGCATAGGGCGTCTCCCCGAACACCACGATGGCTGCATCGGGCTTGGCGGCGAAGCTGCCGTCCGCCGACAGGGTCGCGCGTCCGCCGGCGGCGCGCGCCGCCTGCTCGACGCCCGACCAGATCGACTGGCCGTTGGGGAAATCCTTGTTGGTGACGTCGGTGCCCT
>CAXTFF010000325.1:0-2228 GCA_964243325.1 uncultured Sphingomonas sp. | reverse complement strand
TTCACGCTCGACTGCGCGGCGTGCATGTTGACGACGTCCGCGCCCAGCCGCTTGCCCGCGATCTCGAAGGACAGGAGCGTGCGGGTGGAGTTTTCGAAAAAGGCGTTGATCTGCGTGAGGCCGGCGAGGCGCCGGTCGGGTTCGGCGCGCGGCTCGATCCAGGTTTCCGCCTCGTCGAGGAGGAACGCGATCTCGTGCGGCTGGAGGCCGTCGATGCCGGTCAGGTGGCGGTGCGGGAACACCGCGCCGCCCTGGATCATGGCGGCGGGGCGGTGGTCGGAGCGGGGCATCGGGGGCGCGGGGTAGCCGGGCCGTGGAGTCGGGGCAAGCGGGGGCGAAGATGACCGGCGAGGTAACCACGCCGTTTCACCGCGCGTGAGCGGAAGCGCGCTAGGTCGGCGTGGATCAGGGAGGGGAACCCCGCATGTACAAGCTCGCCATCATGTTGACCGCCGCCACGTTGTCGAGCGTCGCCGCCGCCCGCGACGGCGGGCCGGTCGCAGCACCGGCCAACGCCGCCACCGTCGGAGCGCTGCTGCCCGCCAACACGGAGGTCGTGGTCCGGCTCAACGAGGCGCTCAGCTCCTCCACCGCGCGCGCGGGCCGCCGGTTCGAGGTGTCGGTCGCCAGAGACGTGGTGGTCGGGAACGCCGTCGTCGTCCCGCGCGGCACGCCGGGCGTGGGCGAGGTGACGTGGCGCACCGGACGCGGCGCGTTCGGCAAGTCGGGCAAGATGGAAATCGCGGTCACGGCGCTGTCGCTGGACGGGCGCACCGTGCCCGTGTCGGGCAAAACGCGGCTGGAGGGACGCGGCGGCACCGGCGCGACCATCGGCGCGGTCTTCGCGGGCGGCCTGGTCGCGGGCGCGTTCGTGACCGGGCGCAGCGCGAGCTTCGAACAAGGGCACGAATGGCGCGCCTTCACGACGGAGACGCTGGCGTTGGGCGGAGCCGCGCCGGCGACGGCTCCAGCCATGGTGGCGTCCGCCCCGGCGTCGCCGGTGGCGCCCGCCCTGCCGGTCGAGGTCGCAGCCGTGCCGCTCGTCGCTCAAGCCGCTCCGCCCGCGTGGGTCGCGTCGGCACGGCCGGCCGAAGTCGCGGTCGCCGCGATGCGCGTGTCGAACGTCGCCCACGTCGCCCACGTCGCACCGATCGTTCCCGCCGGACCGGCGCAGGTGACACCCAGCCGCGTCTACGCCCGACCGATCGCCCGCTCGCCGGGCGTCCGGCCCGCACCGACCAGCGACTATGCCGCCCTGCTCGCCGCGGCGCAGGGCGTGCGCGGGTACGAGCCCAACCAGGGCTGGACGATCAGCGACTGAGGGTCGGCGATCCGATCGAAGTACCGGAGCCGCGGGTCCATCGAACAGGCGGCACGCGGTCCGGGCGACCCCATCGGTCGATCGAGGTCGGTTAGCGTTCGTTAAGCATCCCGAGTTTAGACCTGGGCCATAGGGTCGGACGGGGCGGATCGGGAATGCGGTACTTTCATCATGTTCGGCTGTTCGCCGTCGCCGGATTTCTGCTCACGGCCACCGTCGGCGCTCCTTCGGCATCGGCGCGGCCCGGGACCACGGAGATCTTGGTCGAGGCGGGCACCGGCCGGGTGCTGCATGCGCGCGGCGCGGACCAGTCGCGCCAGCCCGCCTCGATCGCCAAGGTGATGACGTTGTTCCTGCTGTTCGACGCGCTGGACGCGGGCAGGGTGCGCGAGGGCCAGACGCTCAGGGTCTCCCGCGCGGCCGCGTCGCAGCCGGCGACGCGCCTGGGCCTGCGCGCCGGGTCGACGATGACCGTCCGGAACGCGATGCGGGCGGTGGCGGTCAAGTCGTCCAACGACGCCGCGGTCGTGCTGGCGGAGAAGCTGGCGGGCGACGAGCGGCGTTTCGCCGGGCTGATGACCGCCAAGGCGCGGGCGATCGGAATGCGGGACACCGTGTTCGGCAACGCGACCGGGCTGCCCGACCGGCGGACCAGGACCACCGCGCGCGACATCGCGGTGCTGTCGCGCGCGATCCTTCGCGCGCACCCTAGCCGCTATGCGCTGTTCGGGCGGCGCGCGATCCGGTGGAACGACCGGAGCATGGCCAACCACAACCACCTGCTCGGCCGGGTGACCGGGGTGGACGGGATCAAGACGGGCTACACCGCGCGGGCGGGCTATACGCTGGCGGCGTCGGCCAGGCGTGGAGGGCGGCGGCTGATCGCGGTGGTGCTGGGCGCGCCGTC
>CAXTFF010000324.1:0-2249 GCA_964243325.1 uncultured Sphingomonas sp. | reverse complement strand
GCGCAGCGCCGGGGCCATCTTGTTGCACAGCGTGCCCGCCACGATCATCACGTCCGACTGGCGCGGGGACGCGCGCGGCGCGAAGCCGAACCGCTCCAGGTCGTAGCGCGGCATGCTGGCGTGGATCATCTCGACCGCGCAACAGGCCAGCCCGAACGTCATCCACCACAGCGAACCCGTGCGCGCCCACTGGATCAGGTCCTCAGTCGACGCGACAAGGAATCCCTTGTCGGTCAGCTCGCCGTTCAACTGGTCGAAATAGCCCTGGTCGGGCGGCACGATGCTCCCGCTGTCGGGCCGGTCCTTCAGCTCGACCGGGCCTGAGCTGGCGACGGTGGGCATCATTCCCAATCCAACGCTCCCTTCTTCCATGCGTACACCAATCCCAGGGCAAGCTCGGCGATGAAGATCATCATGGCGAACCAGGCGGTCCAGCCGATCGAAAAAACGCTTACCGCCCAAGGATATAGGAACGCCGCCTCCAGATCGAAGACGATGAACAGGATCGCCACGAGATAAAAGCGCACGTCGAACTGCGCGCGCGGATCCTCGAAGGCGGGAAAGCCGCACTCGTATTCGGACAGCTTGTCGGGGTTGGGCTGGTGCGTCCCCGTCAGCCGCGACACCGCCATCGGCGCGAACACGAACAACGACGACAACGCGATCGCGACGCCGAGGAACATCAGGATGGGCAGATATTGCGACAGATCGACCATGCCGGCGCTTTAGGCGGGTGACAGGAGGGGAGCAAGGCTGGCGAGGGGGCGAAAGGCCACAGGTTAACCGGCCAGATCCGCACGCCGTCACCCCGGCCTTCCACCGGTCACCTCCAGCCCCTTCCCGTCACCCCAGCGTAGGCTGGGGTCTCGTCGAGGGCGCGCGCGGCCCTCGCTCCCAAACCGATCCCAGCCTGCGCTGGGATGACGGGAAAGGGACGTCGTAGGCGAGGCGGACCTACCGCAGCGCCCCCGCCAACAGCTTGTGCAGCTTGGTGTGCAGCCCGTCGTTCGCCGCCAGGAACTCCGACCGTTCCATCGCCCGGTCGCCGCCGCGGAAATCGGTCACGTATCCGCCCGCCTCCTTGACCAGCAGCACCCCCGCCGCCGCGTCCCACGGTTTCAGGTCGGACTCCCAATATCCGTCATACCGCCCCGCCGCGACCCAGGCCAGGTCGAGCGCCGCCGACCCGAACCGCCGGATGCCCGCCACCTGCGGCGCGATCGCCCCGAAGATGCGGCTCCACTGCGCGAAGTCGCCATGCCCCATGAACGGTATGCCCGTCGCGATCAGCGACTCCGACAGCTCGCGCCTGGCCGACACGCGCAAGCGCTGCTCCTGCACCCACGCCCCGCGCCCCTTCTCCGCCCAGAAGCTCTCGTCGGTCAGCGGCTGGTAGATCAGCCCGGCGGTGATCTCGCGCTTGCCCGACGGCATGGGCTCCTCCACCGCGATCGAGATCGCGAAATGCGGAACGCCGTGCAGGAAGTTCGTCGTCCCATCCAGCGGATCGACGATGAAGCGCGGCTTGGACGGATCGCCCGCCACCTCGCCGCGCTCCTCCATCAGGAACCCCCAACCGGGACGCGCGCGCGACAGCTCCTCGTACAAGGTCTGCTCGGCCCGCCCGTCGGCCGCCGACACGAAGTCGGCGGGCCCCTTCCGGCTCACCTGCAGCTGCTGAACCTCGTTGAAATCGCGCCTGAGCCGCGGCGCGGCTTTCCGCGCCGCGCGCTCGATGACGGAGATCAGGCCGGATTGGACGGGCATCTATTCAATCCCATCTTCAATCATCTCTCCAGCCGAAGAGCATACTTTCACCAAGGATTTTATGACTAGCTGATCGTCCAATTTCGACAAGTTCTTAGCTTTCAAATCAAGGCGTATCAGATTTACAATCTGACGACCCGATAGGTGTAACCAGCAACCAAGCGTGTTGCGTTTAACATAGTATTCGGTCGCGGAGTCTCGTTGCAGCGCGTGAATAACACCTTCAACAAGCACAACGTCCTGCATCAACGGCGTCACCTGAAGCGGTGATTGAACGATGGCGAGCAGGGACAGGGGAAAGGCCATGCTTCTATGTCAATCAGCCCTACGAACGTAAGTCTGTTCATAAACATCGACGACGATCCGCGTCCCCGCCCCGATATGCGGCGGCACCATCACCCGCACGCCGTTCTCCAGGATCGCGGGTTTGTAGCTCGACGAGGCCGTCTGCCCCTTCACCACCGCGTCCGCGTCCACGATCA
>CAXTFF010000323.1:0-2258 GCA_964243325.1 uncultured Sphingomonas sp. | reverse complement strand
ACCGTCACCGCCGACGCGCCCGAGGGCCGGACCGGCGCGATCAAGCTTCATGGGCCCACCGCGTTCGAGGGGATGCACCGCGCGGGGCGGCTCTGCGCCGAGACGCTCGACATGCTCGTGCCGCACATGGTCCCGGGCGTCGCCACGGCCGAGATCGACCGGCTGGTGTACGACTTCGTGCTGGCGCGCGGCGGGGTGCCCGCGACGCTGGGCTACCGGGGGTACACGCATTCGACCTGCATCTCGATCAACCATGTCGTGTGCCACGGCATTCCGTCGGACAAGACGCTGAAATCGGGCGACATCGTCAATGTCGACGTGACGCCCATCGTGGACGGGTGGCACGGCGATTCGAGCCGGATGTACCTGGTCGGCGACGTGCCGCTGAAGGCGCGGCGGCTGGTCGAGGTGACGTACGAGTGCCTGATGCTCGGGATCGAGCAGGCGCGGCCGGGCAACCACCTAGGGGACGTCGCGCACGCGATCCAGCGGCACGCGGAGCGCCACCGTTACGGCGTGGTGCGCGATTTCTGCGGGCATGGGCTGGGGCGGCTGTTCCACGACGCGCCCGAGGTGGTGCATGTCGGCAAGCCGGGCACCGGGCCCGAGCTGCGGCCCGGCATGATCTTCACGGTGGAGCCGATGATCAATACCGGGCGGCACGACGTGAAACTGCTCGACGACGGCTGGACGGCGGTGACGCGCGACCGGTCGCTGAGCGCGCAGTTCGAGCATTCGATCGGGATCACCGAGGAGGGATGCGAGATATTCACGGTGAGCCCGGCGGGGCATCACCAGCCGCCCTATTCCTGACGGCCTGAAGCCCGGCGTCCCCCGGGGAACGCCGGGCGACGGGTTCACATGGCCGGCGCGGGCGTCGGGGCCGCGAGCGCGACCGTCATGGTCACGGCCGATCGGGCGACGCGCTGCGAGGCGGGGCCGAACTTCGGGACGCCCGTCTGCGGCGTTCCGCTGAAGCCGTAGGGCTCGGTCGGGCCGGTCTTGCCGATGGTGACGGTGCCGTCGCCGTCGGTGTCCTGCGTGACGGCCGCCGCGTACGAGCCGGCCTTCACGTTCCGGAACACGACCTGCACCGTGTCGGCGGTCGGCTGGACGACCTGGCGGTAGGCGCCCTGCGCCTTGGCGAACTGGGCGGAACGCTGCAGCACGGCGAGGACAGGGCCGCCGTTCGGCTGGACGCCGCTGACGGTGACGGTGACGTCGGCCGCGAAGGCGGGGGTCGCGACGAGAGCGGCGGCGAGCGCGCCGAGGCTGAGAAGCTTCATGGGTGTTCTCCGACTGCTTGGGGGCGGGAGCCGCCCACCCCCACAACGCTTGGGGCGCCGCCGGTTCCGCAGCCGACATGACCTGTGTTAACCACATCGGACGATTGTCCGCGCCGCGTGGGCGGGTGACGTCGCGGGTCCGCCGGGGTATGGGCGCGGGCATGTCGCAGATCACTCCCGCCACCGTCGCCGAGCACGGCCTGAGCCCCGACGAGTACGACCGCGTCCGCCAAGCGCTGGGGCGCGAGCCGAACTTGGTGGAGCTCGGCATCTTCTCCGTCATGTGGTCGGAGCATTGCTCGTACAAATCGAGCCGCGTCCACCTCAAGAAGCTGCCGACCACGGGCGAGTGCGTTATCCACGGCCCGGGCGAGAACGCGGGCGTGATCGACATCGGCGACGGTCAGGCGGCGATCTTCAAGATGGAGAGCCATAACCACCCGTCCTACATCGAGCCCTATCAGGGCGCGGCGACGGGGGTGGGCGGCATCCTGCGCGACGTGTTCACCATGGGCGCGCGGCCGGTCGCCAACCTGAACGCGCTCAGGTTCGGGCGGCCGGACCATCCGCGGACGCGGCACCTGATCGCGGGCGTGGTGCGGGGGATCGGGGGGTACGGCAACTGCGTGGGCGTGCCGACCGTCGGGGGCGAGGTGAACTTCGACCGGGCGTACGACGGCAACATCCTGGTCAACGCGATGACGGTGGGCGTGGCGGACCAGGACAGGATATTCCTGTCGGCCGCGAGCGGGGTGGGCAACCCGATCGTCTATGTCGGGTCGAAGACGGGGCGCGACGGCATCCACGGCGCGACCATGGCGTCCGCCGACTTCGGCGAGGACGCCGACGCCAAGCGCCCGACGGTGCAGGTCGGCGACCCCTTCACCGAGAAGCTGCTGATCGAGGCGTGCCTGGAGCTGATGGCGACGGACGCCATCGTGGCGATCCAGGACATGGGCGCCGCCGGG
This sequence comes from uncultured Sphingomonas sp., assembly GCA_964243325.1. Lineage (GTDB taxonomy): Bacteria > Pseudomonadota > Alphaproteobacteria > Sphingomonadales > Sphingomonadaceae > Sphingomonas. The sequence goes on along the minus strand of CAXTFF010000323.1, from coordinate 4 downwards.
CTGA
>CAXTFF010000322.1:358-2264 GCA_964243325.1 uncultured Sphingomonas sp. | reverse complement strand
AACATCCTGACCGTCGAGGACCCGGTCGAGTACGCGGTCGACGGCGTCGGCCAGACGCAGGTCAATCCCAAGGTCGGGCTGACCTTCGCCGCCGGGCTCCGCGCGATCCTGCGCCAGGACCCCGACGTCGTCATGGTCGGCGAGATCCGCGACCGCGAGACCGCCGAGATCGCGGTGCAGGCGTCGCTGACGGGCCACCTGGTCCTGTCCACCGTCCACACCAACGACGCGGTCGGCGCGATCACGCGGATGCGCGACATGAAGGTGGAACCGTTCCTGCTCGCCTCCACGTTGCGCGCGGTCATCGCCCAGCGGCTTGTGCGCCGCCTTTGCCCCGATTGCCGTCGGCCGGTCGCGGCGCGCGACACGATCGCGCCGATGATGGGGATCGAGCCGGATGCAGTCGTCTATCAGCCCGCCGGGTGCGCGGCGTGCGGCCAGACCGGCTATAAGGGCCGCGTCGGCGTATTCGAGGTGGTGCGCGTCGACGACACGATCCGCCGCCTGATCAACGAGACCGGCGACGAGGCCGCGATCGCCGCCCACGCCTTCGCGCGCTCCGACACGCTGGCGAGCGCCGCGCGCGAGCTGGTGCGGCGCGGGGTGACGACGCCCGAGGAGGCAGTGCGCGTCGCCAGGCGCGATGCGACCGACGTGCCGGACCCGGTGCCCGAAATGGAGCCGGTCGTTGCATAGGGTCCATCTTGCTCCCCTCCCTGGACAGGGAGGGGCTGGGGGTGGGTGGACGCCCGGACGCCTGAGCATCTCCGGCAGCATTACGGACGGCTGGTCCGTGGAAAGGTCCGCGCCATCCACCCACCCCCGACCCCTCCCTTTTCAGGGAGGGGAGACGTAAGTGGCTGACTTCGACTATCTGGCGATCGACACGCGCGGGCAGGAACGGCGCGGGCATCTCGCCGCCGACACGCTGGAGGCCGCGCGGTCGGCGCTCGACGCCAAGCGGTTGTATGTCGTCCGCCTCGAACCCGGCTCCGCGCCGCCGCCCACCAAGGGCCGGCCGCTGTTCGGACTGCAGCTCGGGACCCCGAAGATGTCGGGCAAGCAGCTGACCCTCTTCACCCGCCAGCTCGCCACGCTCAACAGCGTCTCTCCGCTGGAGGAGTCGCTCCGCACGATCACCCGCCAGACCGAGCAGGAGAGCGTCCGCGCGATCGTCGCGCAAGTCCATGCCGGCGTCGTCGAGGGTCGCCGCCTGGCCGACGCGATGGCGCGCGCGCCCAAGTCCTTCCCGCCGCTCTACCGCGCGATGGTCGCGGCGGGCGAGAGTTCGGGGACGTTGCCCACCATCCTCGAACGGCTGTCCGCGCTCCTCGAACGCCAGGCAGAGATACGCGGCAAGATCCTGACCGCGCTCGCCTACCCGATCATCCTGGCGGTCGTCGCGATGGGCGTCGTGCTCGCGCTCATGATGTTCGTCGTTCCGCAGGTCGTCGAGCAGTTCGACACCGTCGGGCAGGAGCTGCCGCTCCTGACCCGCATGGTCATCGCCCTATCCGACTTTCTCGTTGGATACTGGTGGCTGCTGCTTCTTGGCGTGACCTTAGTGACCTTAGGGTCGTGGTACGCGCTCAAGAACCCCGCGATCCGCCTGTCCTTCGACAGCCGGCTGCTGCGCCTGCCGCTGCTCGGCCGTCTGATCCGCGACCTGCACGCCGCCCGGCTCGCGCGCACGCTCGGCACCATGGTCGCCAGCCGCCTGCCGCTCTTGGAAGGGCTGACGCTGACCGCGGGCACGATCCACAACCGCCGCCTGCGCGCCGCGTCGGACGAGATCGTCGAGAACATCCGCGGGGGCGGCAGCCTGTCGACCGCGATGCGCCGCACGGGCGTCTTTCCCCCGCTGCTGACGTATCTGGCGGCGAGCGGGGAGGCGGCGGGACGGCTC
>CAXTFF010000322.1:0-348 GCA_964243325.1 uncultured Sphingomonas sp. | reverse complement strand
AGATGCTGGAACGCTCGGCCGATTACCTGGAAAAGGAGTTCGACCGCTTCACTGCGACCGCGCTCTCGCTCCTGGAACCCGCGATCATCGTGTTGATGGGCGGCATCGTCGCGACGATCGTGCTGTCGATCCTGCTTCCCATCCTCCAGCTCAACACTCTAGCCGGTCAGTGAACATGTCCCAGCGTACCGTCACAGCCCCCATCACCCCGGACTTGATCCGGGGTCCCGCTTGCTCCGGAGTCGGAAGAGCAAGCGGGATGCCGGATCAGGTCCGACATGACGGGAGGGAGAAGGAGAGCGGCTTCACCCTCGTCGAGCTCATGGTCGTCGTCGTCATCATCGGGCT
>CAXTFF010000321.1:0-2278 GCA_964243325.1 uncultured Sphingomonas sp. | reverse complement strand
CTGCACCAGATCGCGCGATCGGGGCTGGTCGGGCATCTGCTCCGGGTGTCGCGCGATTATCCCGACGGCATCTTCAAGCTCAAATTCGGCAGCCGGATCGCGTCGTTCGTCACCGATCCCGACCTGATCGCCGAGCTGTCGGACGAGACGCGCTTCCGCAAGATGCCGGGCCCCGGCCTGCGCGTGGTGCGCCGTTTCGCGGGCGACGGGCTGTTCACCGCCTTCAGCGACGAGCCGAATTGGGGCAAGGCCCACCGCATCCTGCTTCCCGCCTTCAGCCAGCGCGCGATGCGCGGCTATTTCGACATGATCGTCGAGGTCTGCGACCAGCTGGTCGGCAAATGGACGAGGGCGTCGGGGACCGACGTGCTGGTCGCCGACGACATGACGCGGCTGACGCTCGACTCGATCGCGATCGCAGGGTTCGGGCACCGGTTCGACAGTTTCGAGCGCGAGGAACTGGACAGCTTCCTGCTCGCGCTCGGCCGGGCGCTGGGCGAGTCGCTCAACATCATCACGCGGCTGCCGATCCGGAACCGCTTCGCCAAGCGGTCCGCGCGCGCGTTCGACGCCGACATCGCCGAGATGAACGCGCTGGTCGACGGCGTCATCGCCGACCGCCGCGCCAATCCCACCGACGGGCGCGACCTGCTCAACCTCATGCTCACGGCCGTCGATCCGGAGACGGGCGAGAAGCTGGACGACGTCAACATCCGCTACCAGGTGCTGACCTTCCTGATCGCCGGGCACGAGACCACGTCGGGAATGCTGACCTTCGCGTTCTCCTACCTGCTCCGCAATCCGGCGGTGCTGGCGCAGGCCTATGCCGAGGTGGACCGGGTGTTGCCGGGCGACAAGCGGCCCGATTACGCCGACGTCGCCAAGCTGCCTGTCGTCGAGCGCATCCTGAACGAGGCGCTGCGGCTGTGGCCGACCGCCCCCGCATTCACCGTCGCGCCGTACGAGGACGCGGTGGTCGGAGGTCGGTGGCACTTGCAAAAGGACCGCCCGGTCAACGTCTTCGTGCCCGGACTTCACAGGAACGCGAAAGCGTGGGCGGACCCGGACGAGTTCGACATCGACCGCTGGCTGCCCGAGAACATGGGCAAGCACCACCCGCACGGCTACAAGCCGTTCGGCAACGGCGCGCGTGCCTGCATCGGTCGCCAGTTCGCGATGGTGGAGGCCAAGATCGCGATGGCGATGATGCTGCGCGCCTTTTCCGTCAGCGACCCGCACGGCTACCGCCTGCGGATCAAGGAGACGCTGACGATCAAGCCCGACGCGTTCTTCATGCGCGTCCGCACCCGCCAGCCGCATGAGCGGCTGCGGCTCGGCGGGGGCGAGTCGGTCGCCGAGCAGGCCGAGGTCGGCGCGATCGCCGGCACGGGCCAGCGCTTCGCGGTCCTGTACGGCACCAGCCTGGGCACCGCGCGCGACATCGCCGAGGAGCTGGCCGAGCGCGCGCGCGTCGACGGGTTCGAGGTGGTCGTGCGGTCGATGGACGACTCGCTTCGGGGCGGCGCGGAGCCCGAGGACAAGGTGATCGTCGTCGTCACCGCCACCTATAACGGCCGCGCGCCCGACAGCGCGGTCGAGGTCGAGCGCGCGCTCGACGCCGGCGCGTTCGAGGGCGCGGACTGGTCGGGCGCGCGCTTCGCGGTGCTGGGCGTCGGCAACAGCCAATGGCCCAACTACCAGCATTTCCCCAAGCGCGTGGACGCCGCGATCGAGGCGACGGGCGCGACCCGGCTGCTCCCGCGCGCGGAGGCGGACGGGCAGGGCGATTTCGACGGCGCGGTGTCGGCGTTCGTGCGCGACCTGTGGCGCGCGCTGGGCTCCACCGCCGAGCCGAGCGAGGCCGCGTCGTCGCTGTCGCTGCGCCCCGTCGATCTCGGCGACGCGCGCGCGCAGGCGCTGCCCGAGCACGCGCAGCGGTTGGCGATCGTGGCCAACGACGAGCTCGTCCGCCCCGCCGACGGATTGTGGGACTTCGCGATCGAACCGCCGCGGCCCTCCACGCGGCTGATCCGGATGAGGCTGCCCGACGGTCAGCACTACCACGCGGGCGACCATGTCGCCGTCTATGCGCGCAGCCGCCCCGATCTCGTAGAGCGCGCGCTGGCGCGGCTGGGGCTGGACGGCGCCGCGCAGCTGCGCGTCGAGGGGCGGGGCGGGCGGTTCAAGCACCTGCCGCTCGGCCAGACGGTGACGGTGCGCCAGTTGCTGACCGATTTCGTCGAACTGTCCGACCCGCTGCCCCGCCGCGCGCTGGCGG
>CAXTFF010000320.1:0-2284 GCA_964243325.1 uncultured Sphingomonas sp. | reverse complement strand
GCCATTTCACCGTCAACAACAACTGGTTCCAGCACGCCTTCGATTTCCAGGACAAGATGCCGCCGGTGCTCGGCTATTTCGCGGCCGTCGGCCTGGCGCTGTACCTCGCCCTCTATCCCATGATCGCCGCTGGCATCGCCTGGCGCTTCCGGCCGCGGGTCGGGCCGGACCTGGCTTATGTGCTGGTGTTCGCCGCCGCCTGGATCGCCACCGAGTGGCTGCGCGCGGTAATGTTCACCGGATATGCGTGGGACCCGCTGGGCGTCGTCTGGCTGCCGCTGATCGGCGTCGCGCGGGTGTCGACGCTGATCGGCACCTATGCGCTGGGGGGGCTGACCGTGCTGGTCGCGGGGACGCTGGTGGTGAACTGGCGCGCGCTCGGCGTCGCCGTGGGCGCGGTGGCGCTGCTCGCCCTGTCGGCGCCGTTGACGCGCGCGCCGGCCGCCGCCCCGAACGGCGCGCGGGTGCGCGTGGTGCAGCCCAACATCAACCAGAACGACCGCAGCGAGGATGATGGCGACCGGGTGATGGCGGCGTTGCTCGCCCGGTCGGGGCGGCCCGGTCCCGTTCCGCGGCTGATCGTCTGGCCCGAAGGGGTGGTGCGCGACTTCGTCGAGGACGGCTATCCCCGGTACGTCTACGAAGGCCGCGACCCGTTCTGGACGCGCTATCGCATGGCTAGCCAGCTCGGCGCGGGCGACCTGCTCCTCGCCGGCGGCAGCGCGCTGTCGTTCGACCGCGACGGCAACGTCGACGGCGCGGGCAATTCGGTGTTCGCGATCCTTCCCGACTCGCGCATCGGCGGCCGCTACGACAAGGCGCACCTCGTTCCCTATGGCGAATACCTGCCGCTGCCCTGGCTGCTCAAGCCGCTCGGCCTGTCGCGGCTGGTGCCCGGCGATATCGACTTCGATCCCGGTCCCGGCCCGCGCAGCCTCGACCTGCCGGGCTTCGGCGCGGTCGGCATCCAGCTCTGCTACGAGATCGTCTTTTCGGGCGAGGTGGTGGACCGCGCGCACCGCCCCCGGCTGTTGTTCAATCCGTCCAACGACGCGTGGTTCGGCCGCTGGGGGCCGCCCCAGCACCTGGCGCAGGCGCGGATGCGCGCGATCGAGGAAGGGCTGCCGATCGTCCGCGCGACGCCCACCGGCATCTCGGCGATCATCGCTGCCGACGGACGCCTGCTCGCGACCGTGCCGCATGAGACCGCCGGCGCGGTCGAGCTGCCGATCCCGCCCGCGCTGCCGGCGACGCCGTTCGCCCGCGTCGGCAATCTCATGGCGGCACTGACCGCCTGCGCGCTGTTCCTGATCGCCGTTGCCATTCGCCGGCGCGGCCGGTAGGGCGCCGCATATAAGGAAAGCTTTATATGGCATGGCAACGGCCGCGCTTTCCTTGATCAGATAAGGAAATCCCATGCGTTCCAGCTACATCTTCACCTCGGAGTCGGTCTCCGAAGGCCATCCGGACAAGGTCGCCGACCAGATCAGCGACACGGTGGTCGACCTGTTCCTGTCCAAGGACGCCGAGGCGCGCATCGCCTGCGAGACGCTGACCACCACCAACATGGTGGTGCTCGCCGGCGAGATCCGCTGCAAGGGCGTGTACGAGAACGGCGCCTGGGCGCCCGGCGCGCTGGAGGAGATCGAGGCGGCGGTGCGCGCCACCGTGAAGCGGATCGGCTACGAGCAATCGGGCTTCCACTGGCAGACGTTCGACTTCTCGAACAACCTCCACGGCCAGTCCGCCGAGATCGCGATGGGCGTCGACGAGAGCGGCAACAAGGACGAGGGCGCGGGCGACCAGGGCATCATGTTCGGCTATGCCACCGACGAGACGCCCGGCCTGATGCCCGCGACGCTGTATTACAGCCACAAGATCCTGGAGCGGATGGCCGCCGACCGCCATTCGGGCGCGGCGCCGTTCCTCGAACCCGACGCCAAGAGCCAGGTGACGCTGCAATATGAAAACGGCGTGCCCGTGCGCGCGACCGCCTTGGTCGTCTCCACTCAGCACAAGCAGGGCTATTGCGAGAAGGGCGAGAATGCCGATCCTGCGCGCTACGCCGAACTGCGCGATTACGTGTCGGGGGTGCTGACCGATACGCTGCCCGACGGTTTCGTCGGCGAAGACACCGCCGTCTACATCAACCCCACCGGCGCGTTCGAGATCGGCGGCCCCGACGGCGACGCGGGGCTCACCGGCCGCAAGATCATCGTCGATACCTATGGCGGCGCGTCCCCGCACGGCGGCGGCGCGTTTTCGGGCAAGGACCCTACCAAGG
>CAXTFF010000319.1:0-2293 GCA_964243325.1 uncultured Sphingomonas sp. | reverse complement strand
GTCCCGAACAGGCCGTGGAACAGGCGGCGCTCGAAGCGGACGCCCTGGTGGAGGGTCGTCTCGAACGCGGCGTCGACCATCTCCTTGTTCGCCTTGACCGCGAGCGGGGCCATGCCGGCGATGGTGGTCGCCACCTTGACCGCCTCCTCGACCAGCTCGGCGGCGGGGATCACGCGGCTGACGAGGCCGGCGCGCTCGGCCTCGCCTGCGTCCATCATCCGGCCGGTCAGGCACATCTCCATCGCCTTGGCCTTGCCCACCGCGCGGGTCAGGCGCTGCGAGCCGCCCATGCCTGGGCTGACCGCCAGCTTGATCTCGGGCTGGCCGAACCTGGCCGTGTCGGCGGCGAGGATGAAGTCGCACATCATGGCGAGCTCGCACCCGCCGCCCAAGGCGAAGCCGGCGACGGCGGCGATGACGGGCTTCCTCGTCGCGGTGAAGCGTTCCCAGCCGGCGAAGAAGTCGGCGCCGTACATGGCGGCGAAGCCCTGGGCCTGCATCTCCTTGATGTCCGCGCCGGCCGCAAAGGCGCGCTCGGAGCCGGTCAGGACGGCGCAGCCCTGGGAGGGGTCGGCGTCGTAGGCGGCGAACGCGGCGAGCAGGTCGGCCAGCACCTGGCTGTTGAGGGCGTTGAGCGCCTGGGGGCGGTTGAGCGTGACGAGCGTCACGGGGCCGCGTCGTTCGACGAGGATGGTTCTGTAGGTGGGCATGGAGCTACTCCGTCAATTCGGCGTCCAGGCGTCCGCCTCGTCCAGCGGCGCGAAGATCTGGTCGATCACGTGGCCGGTGACGCCCTCGGGCGTGGCGGGGTCCCAGCGCGGGGCGTTGTCCTTGTCGACGATGACCGCGCGGACGCCCTCGACAAAGTCGTGGCGCTGGACCACGCGGCTGCCCACCGCATATTCCTGGCGCATTTCGTCCTCGAAGGTCGGCATGGCGTGGCCGTCGAGGAGGAGTTTGAGCGACACCTTCATCGCCTGGGGCGACTTGGTGCGGAGGGTGGCGAGCTGCGCGGTCGCCCATTGGCTGCCGTCGGCCTCCAGCGCGGCGAACACCTCCTCCAACTCGTCGGAGGCGAACAGGCGGTCGATCTCGCCCACGCGGGCCGTGATCGCCGCGTCGGGGGCGGGAACGGAGAGCTCGTCCAGCACGGCGGCGATCGCCTGCGGGGTCTCGGTGACGCGGCGCTTGGCCTCGTCCAGAGCGTCAGAGGGCAGGAAATGGGTTGCGAAGCCGAGCGCCAAGCACTCCGCACCGTCGAGCCGGTGGCCGGTCAGCGCCAGGTACCGCCCCATGCGGCCAGGCCCGCGCGACAGGTACCAGCCCGCGCCGACATCGGGAAACAGGCCAATCCCGGTTTCGGGCATCGCGAACCTCGTGTTCTCGGTCGCGACGCGGAAACGGCAGGGCAGCGCGAGGCCGACGCCGCCGCCCATGGTGACGCCGTCGGTAAAGGCGACGAGCGGCTTGGGGTAGGTGAACAGCCGGTGGTTCATCCGGTATTCCGCGTGGAAGAAGGCGCGCGCGGCGACGCCGTCCCCCGCCCCGCTCTCGGCCAGCATCCGGATGTCGCCGCCCGCGCAGAAGCCGCGACCGGTTGCATGGTCAACGATGACCGCTTCGACCGCCGGATCGGCGCGCCACCGCTCCAGCGCGTCGAGCACCCCATCGCATATGGGATGGGTGAGCGCGTGGAACGCCTTGGGGCGGTTCAGGCGTATGCGGCCGACGGGGCCGTCCTGCTCGATGATGAGGTCGGGTGTCATCTCGTTCGACGCTTCCACGGCATAGGCCGGGGCCCAGCCGCGCCACCGTGAGCGGGCCCGCGGCGTTCGGCCATATGCCTCACCGCGGCTGGGCCCCGGCCTGCGCCGGGGAAGCGGGAGTGGGAAACGGAGCCCCTCACTGCCGGGTCAGCTCCCGCCCGACGATCATGCGCATGACCTGGTTCGTCCCCTCCAGGATCGAATGGACGCGCAGGTCGCGCCAGAAGCGCTCGATCGGGTAGTCCTGGAGATAGCCGTAGCCGCCATGGAGCTGGAGCGCGCGGTCGACGATCGCGGAGCCGCTGTCGGTCGCCAGGCGCTTGGCCATCGCGGCGAACTTGGTCTTGTCGGGCGCGTTGTCGGTCACCTTGGCGGCGGCGAGGTAAAGCAGCGCGCGCGCCGCCTCCAGCTCGGTCGCCATGTCGGCGAGCGTGAACTGCGTGTTCTGGAAGTCGGCGATCGCGGTGCCGAATTGCTTGCGGTCCTTCGTATAGGCGATGGACTCGTGGGTGCAGCGCTGCGGGCCG
>CAXTFF010000318.1:0-2299 GCA_964243325.1 uncultured Sphingomonas sp. | reverse complement strand
GGACTGGTCGGGCGGGGCATGCGCCCATAAGCCCCGGGCGCGGTCGCGTGGCAATGGCGGACGGTCCGCTCGGATCCCGATGTCCTCGCGCGCGGCCCTGTTCAGCGGCGGCGGAGAGATGGCGACGCCGAAGCCGTCGGGCATGTGGCGGAGCGCGCCGTGGCCGCGCGTCGCGGTCCCGCCGCTCGACCGCGCGGGGGAAGCCGGGGCGGACGCGCCGCTCGCGGCCATATCCGTCGGGACCAAGGTCGGGCGGATCGTCCAGCCCGACATCGCCGGCTTCCCGCCGGCCGGCATGACGCGCGACCGATCCGGATCGTATCCGGCCGGCGGCGATCCCGGGGCCGGAGGAACGGCGACATGGCGCCCGCGCCGCGATGGCCGAAGCGGGCCGGCGCGGCGCGCGGCCACGCCGAGATCGTGGGCGCCACGACCTTTCCGCAGGATGTCGAGCTGGACGCGGCGCGCGATCCGGGGCCGATCCGCCGCATCGGCGCGGCGACGGGGCTCGACCGGGATTTTCCGCCGACGTTGGCGGCGGTGCGCGACGACCGCCGAAGCCGCGGCTACGAGGGATGCCCGGAAGACCCGTCGATCGTCGCCCCCGCCCCATCGACCTGTCGCCCGCGGCGAACGGCTGTTCGCCGCGGGCCGACTGCCGCGCCGCCCGGTCGGGCGCGGGTCGGACCTCAAGCGCGCGCCGGCCCCCGTTTCGCTCGCCAGCGACGGCGCGGCGACGCCGGGCGTGTCGCAGGTCCGACCGGTCGCCGGTCCGAACGCGGCGGCGGGTCGCCGCCGACCTCTGTACACCGTCGGTGTCCACCGCTATCGGCCCGGGTTCGTGAAGGGTTCCCGGCGACGGGATCAAAAGGGAAGCCGGTGGTCGGAACGGTCCGACAGTCCGGCGCTGCCCCCGCAACTGTGACCGGATAGCGGTCCCCTCGACATGCCACTGGGCCTTCGGCCTGGGAAGGCGAGGGGACGGCGGAGACCCGGGAGCCAGGAGACCTGCCCCCACGGTCGATCCATTCGCGCGGGCGGGGTGCACCGGGCGATCGAGGCGGGCCCGGTGGCCCATGCACCCTCGTGCGAGCGACGTCCGGACGCGCTCGCATTGGTGCGGGCGGTCCTGTGTAGGGACGTGCCTGATGTTGAAGTATCTCCTGCTCTCCACCGCCATCCTCGCCGCGCCCGTCGGCGCGCAGAGCCTCGATCAACCACCCGCCGATCCGTTGACCCAGTCAGCCGACGCTTACCTGTCCGCTTGGCGAGACGACGGCGACGTGGTTGTTACCGCCACCCGCGCGCAGCAGGATCGCAACGAAACCGGCCAGGCGATCACGGTCATCACGCGCGCCGAGATCGAGCGCCGCCAAACGGTGGTCGTCTCCGACCTGCTCGCCACTACGCCCGGCGTCACCGTCACGCGCAGCGGTTCGGTCGGCGGCCTGACCGCGGTCCGCATCAGGGGCGCCGAGGACGCGCAGACGCTGGTCGTGATCGACGGGGTGCGCGTCAACGACCCGTCGTCGCCCGGCGGGGCGTTCGATTTCGCGAACCTCCTGTCCTCGTCGGTCGAGCGGATCGAGGTGCTGCGCGGCCCGAACTCGGTGCCCTGGGGCAGCCAGGCGATCGGCGGCGTCGTCAACATCATCACCGCGCAGCCGCCCGCCGACGGGGTGAACGCGCGCGCGCAAGGAGAGTACGGCTATGGCGACCAGGTCTTCGCCAGCGCGGGGGTGAGCGGCGGGCGCGGCGCGGTGACGGGCTCGCTGACCGGCGGCTACCTGCGCACGGACGGCATCTCGTCCGCCGCGAACGGCTCCGAGCGCGACGGGTACCGGCAGTACGGCGCGAACGGGCGGCTGGGGCTGGAGATCGCCGACGGGATCGGCGTCGACCTGCGCGGCTATTACGCCGACAGCCGGACGGAGATCGACGGTTTCGACAACGCCCCGCCCTTCCTGCCGGTCGACGACGACCAGTTCTCGACCGCGCAGGAGCTGTACGGCTATGCGGGGTTGCGGGCCGACTTCGCCGACGGGCGCTTGCGCAACCGCGCCGCTTTCACGATCGCCGACATCAACCGCGACAATTTCGAGTTGGGCACCGCCGAACCGCTGTTCCTCGGTCGCGGGCGGAGCGAGCGGTACGAGTATCAGGGCGATTTCCGCCTGATCGACGCGCTCCGGATCGTCGGCGGCGTCGAGCATGAGAGGAGCCGCTTCACCGACGGCGACGTGCGCGCGTCGGTGGGCATCACCAGCGTCTACGGCCAGCTGATCGCCAAGGCCATTCC
>CAXTFF010000317.1:0-2305 GCA_964243325.1 uncultured Sphingomonas sp. | reverse complement strand
GCGCTCGGAGATGCCGAGGCGCCGCGCGGTCTCGATCCGGCTGCCGCCGCACGCGGCGAGCGTGTCGCGGATCGCGGCGAACTCGCTCATCTGGACGACCTGGCCGAGCGTGGAGGACTCGTCGGACCGGGTCGGCGCGGACGCGGCCGGCCGGTCGAACAGGATGTGCGACGCCTCGATCCGGTCGCCGCCGGCGAACAGCAGCGCGCGCTGGACGACGTTCTCCAGCTCGCGGACGTTGCCCGGCCAGTCATGGTCGCGCAGCAGGTCGATCGCCTCGGTCGTCGGCCAGGGCACGACGGCGCGGGCGCCCGCATGGCGCAGGATCATCGTCGCGGCGAGAGCGGGGATGTCGGCCGGGCGCTCGCGGAGCGGCTTGGTCGAGAGGGGGAAGACCGACAGGCGGTAATACAGGTCGGCGCGGAAGCGGCCCGCGGCGACCTCGGCCTGCAGGTCGCGGTTGGCGCAGGCGACGACGCGCACGTCGATCGGCACGGGCGTCACCGCGCCGAGCGGCACCACCTCGCGCTCCTGGAGCGCCCGGAGCAATTTGGCCTGGAGACCGACGGGCATCTCGGCGATCTCGTCCAGGAGCAGCGTGCCGCCGTTCGCGGCGCGGAAGAAGCCCTCGCCGCCCGAAGACGCCCCGGTGAACGCCCCCTTCTGGTGGCCGAACAACATCGCCTCCAGCATCGCCTCGGGCAGGGCGGCGCAGTTGATGGCGACGAACGGCCCGTTCCGGCGCGGCGAGCCGTTGTGGATCGCGCGCGCCAGCACCTCCTTGCCGGTGCCGGTCGGGCCGTTGATGAGGACGGTGATATCCGCGCCCGCGACGCGTTCGGCCAGCGCGAACAGCGCCAGGCTTTCGGGGTCGGCGGCGGTCGGGGTCTCCGGCCCGGCGACGAGCGCGCGGACGAAGGCGTTGCCGACCTCCGCGTCCCGGGCGGCGTAGGTCACGCGCGAGGGCGAACCGTCGCGGCCCGGCCGGATGGCGGGCGCGCGCCCCGTCTCCCCGGCGTCGCCGATGACGACGGTGCGCGCGGGCGCCGGCGGCACCTCGCCCTCGGCGACGAGGAACAGGTCGCCGGGGCCCGGCTGCGCCTGTTCGAACGAGCCGAGCGCGAAGCCCGCCGTCCGGAGCGCGGACAGGAGCGGGTAGCGACGGGCGGTGATCGCGGCGGACGGGAACAGCGAACGCATGGATGTGGAACCCCTGGTGTGCGCATCCCGATTGCACCGCGACTGGTAAACGGGGGGTAAAACGCTGCCGCCCCCCGGCAGATTATTTCCGGGCGCGCGGCCCGTGCGTACGCGGCCCCGCGCGCGCGGGGCGCCCCGATGATTTCAGTCCTAAAGTCCCGGCCCGGCCTGCCGTTTCTCCACCTGGCGGCTCGGCTCCCGGTTGATCGGGGCGGCGGGAGCGGCGCTCAAATCGGAGATCACCCATGACTGTCATCGGCACCAACATCGCCTCGATCCGCGCGGCCAACGCGTCGCGTTCCGCCAACATGGAGCTGCAGACGGCGATGGAGCGCCTGTCGACGGGCAAGCGCATCAATTCGGCCAAGGACGACGCCGCCGGCCTCGCCATCGCGTCCACCATGCAGGCGTCGATCCGCGGCATGAACCAGGCGGTCCGCAACTCGAACGACGGCATCAGCTACGCGCAGACCGCCGAGGGCGCGCTGGGCGAGATCTCGAACATGCTCCAGCGCATCCGCGAGCTGGCCGTGCAGTCCGCCTCGGGCACCTACGGCGTCGACGACCGCGCCAACCTGAACACCGAAGTGACCGCGCTGAAGGCGCAGATCACGACGGTGCTGGCCACGACCGAGTTCAACGGCACGCGCATCTTCAACTCGGCGGCGACCGGCACGACCTACACGGCGCAGGCGGGCGCGCTCGCCATCCAGACGGGCTCCAAGGCGGCCGACCAGGTGACGCTGAACTTCACCGCGCTGGCCGATCTGGGCGCGACGACGGCGGTCGACACGGCGGCCAACGCCGGCACCGCGATGACGGCGGTGGACACGGCGCTCAAGGGCCTGAACACCACGCGCGCCAGCCTGGGCGCGTCGCAGAACCGGCTGGAGTCGGTGGTCAACAACCTGAACAACAACGTGACCAACCTGACCGACGCGCGCAGCCGCATCGAGGACGCCGACTTCTCGGTCGAGACCGCCAGCCTCGCCAAGGCGCAGATCCTGAGCCAGGCGTCGACCGCCATGCTCGCCCAGGCGAACCAGAGCCAGCAGGGCGTGCTCAAGCTGCTGGGCTGAGCCCGGCGGCGGCCACGGCCGAAGCG
>CAXTFF010000316.1:0-2311 GCA_964243325.1 uncultured Sphingomonas sp. | reverse complement strand
GTGCACGGCTATGCCCGGGCGCACGCCGATGCGCGGATCGCGCTGGTCGGGGCGACGGAGGCGGACGTGCGCGGCGTGATGATCGAGGGGGCGAGCGGGCTGCTCGCGACGCTGCGCCACGGCGAAAGCGCGAATTGGCGGCGGGAGCTGGGCGAGATCGAGTTCGATTCAGGCGCCAAGGGCTTTGTCTATTCGGCGGAAGCGCCGGAGCGGTTGCGCGGGCCCGAACACGGGGCGGCGTGGTGCGACGAGCTGGCGAAATGGCGGCACGGCGCGGCGACGTGGGACAACCTGGCCATGGGGCTGCGCGGGGCGGAGCGGACGCGGACGGTGGTGACGACGACGCCGCGGCCCAACGCCTTGATGCGGATGGTGATGGCGCTGGAGGGCGTGGTGGAGACGCGCGGGGGGACGGCGGACAATCCGCACCTGCCCGCCGATTTCGTCGCGCGGATGCAGGGCATCTATGCGGGCACGCGGCTGGGCCGGCAGGAGCTGGACGGCGAGCTGATCGATGAGGTGGCGGGCGCGCTGTGGAGCCGCGGCCTGCTGGAGGCGCGGCGGGTGGCGGCGGCGCCGGCGGCCGTGGTGCGCGTGGCGGTGGGGGTGGACCCGCCCGCCGGGATCGACGGCGACGCCTGCGGGATCGTGGCGGTGGCGCTGGGCGGCGATGGCGACGCGTACGTGCTGGAGGATGCCAGCGTCGCAGGGCTGACGCCCGAGGGCTGGGCGCGGGCGGTGCGCGACTGCGCGGTGCGGCACTGCGCCGACCGGGTGGTGGTGGAGGCGAACCAGGGCGGCGCGATGGTAGAAAGCGTGCTGCGCGCGGCCAACGACGCGATGCCGGTCAAGTTGGTGCATGCGCGCGAGGGCAAGGGCGCGCGCGCGGAGCCGGTGTCGGCGCTGTACGAGCGCGGGCGCGTGCATCATGTCGGCGTGTGGCGCGACCTGGAGGACGAGCTCTGCGGGCTGACGCCGCACGGCTATGAGGGGCCGGGACGTTCGCCCGACCGCGCGGATGCGCTGGTGTGGGCGGTGTGGTTTCTGCTGGTGCGCACGCCGCCGGCGCCCGCGCGGGTGCAGTGGTTGTGAGGGATGGTTTCTTCGTTGTGACGGGTTTGATCCTGGATCGCGGAGGTGAGGGGCTCGGGCGCGGCCTCCGTCCCGTCATCCCGGGCTTGACCCGGGATCCCGCTGTTTTGTCGGGGGGGGGTGAAGAAGCGGGGGCCCGGCTCCAAGGCCGGGATGACGAGGGTGAGGGCGTCGGGGGCCTTCGTTGCGGCATTGCGGGCTTGAGGCGGGATGACGGGGGTGGGGTTCGGGGCCGCCTCCGTCCCGTCATCCCGGGCTTGACCCGGGATCCCGCTGTTCTGGTCAGGCGTGGATGAAGAAGCGGGATCCCGGCTCAAGGCCGGGATGACGAAGTTTAGGGAGTTCCGGAGTTCCGGAGTTCCGGAGTGCCGGAGTGCCGGCATTGAGGCTTGGGTCGGTGGTCTGATCCGGGGACGCGAGGCGTCGGTCTGAGGGGCTGACGGTGCGGCTTGCGGGCCGGTTATGGGGAGAACGGGGATGAACTGGTTCGGTCGCAAGGCCGGGCGCGAGGGTGCGCGTCCGGCGTTATCGAGCGGGGTGTCGCGGTCGGGGGTGCCGATCACGGGCGACTGGCCGCGCAGCTACGAGGCGCAGCTGCGCGAGGCGTATCTGGGCAATCCGGTGGCGCAGCGCGCGGTGAAGCTGGTGGGCGAAAGCCTGGCGGGGGCGCCGCTGACGGGATCGCACCCGGACCTCGTCGCGCTGGCGGCGGCGCGGTCGTGCGGGCAGGCGCTGTTGCAGAGCGTGGCGGCGCAGCTGCTGCTGCACGGCAACGCGTATGTGCAGGTGCTGCGCGACGGCGAGGGCGCCGCGGCGGAGCTGTATGCGCTGCGCCCCGAGCGCGTGGCGGTCGAGACGGATGCGGGCGGCTGGCCGGCGGCGTATCGGTACCGCGTCGGCGAGCGGGTGGTGCGGCTGGATGCGGGGCCCGAGCGGCCGGAGGTGATCCACCTGCGCAGCTTTCATCCAGCCGACGATCATTATGGGCTGGGATGCCTGGGCGCGGCGGCGGGGGCGGTGGCGGCGCACAATGCGGCGAGCCGCTGGCACAAGGCGCTGCTGGACAATGCGGCGCGGCCGTCGGGCGCGCTGGTCTACGATCCGGGCGACGGATCGACGCTGTCGGCGGACCAATATGCGCGGCTGAAGGGCGAGCTGGACGCGTTCGCGGGGGCGGGCAATGCCGGGCGGCCGATGCTGCTGGAGGGTGGGCTCAAGT
>CAXTFF010000315.1:0-2332 GCA_964243325.1 uncultured Sphingomonas sp. | reverse complement strand
GGAGGCCCAGCCGGCGCGTGTCGACGGTCGCCGCGCCCCGGGCGTCGTAGATGCGGATGCGCGTGTCCGTGTCCTGCGCCAGCCGGACCAACAGCGCGTCGCGATAGCGCAGGTTCACCGCCGCGATCGCCTCGGCGATCAACCGGACCTCGCGCGCGGACTGGGCCAGGCGCGAGTCGATGATCCGCGACCGGTACGAGTCGAGATAGAAGAACCCGCCCACCATCATCAACAGCACGACGATGTTGACCGCCAGGATGCGCCGGGTGAGCGATATCTGCCCCGACCAGCGCAGCGCCAGGTCGCGGTCGCGGCTTCGCGGCTCGGACCCGGGCGGCTCAGCCCTCCGAGAAACGATATCCGGCGCCATACAGGGTCTCGATGGCGTCGAACTCCGGGTCCGCTTCCCGGAACTTGCGGCGCAGGCGCTTGATGTGGCTGTCGATCGTACGGTCGTCGACGTAGATATCCTCTTGATACGCCGCGTCCATCAGCTGGTTGCGCGTCTTCACGACGCCCGCCCGCTGCGCCAGCGTCTCCAGGATCAGGAACTCGGTGACGGTCAGCGTCACCGGCTCGCCGTTCCAGCTGGTGCGATGCCGCGCGGGATCCATCGTCAGGCGACCGCGCGTCACCAGCTCCTCGGCACCGGCGGGCTCGGCGCCGGGCGCCTGGGTCAGCTCGGTCCGGCGCAGGATGGCGCGGATGCGCGCGATCAGCAGCCGGTTGTTGAACGGCTTGGCGATATAGTCGTCGGCCCCCATCGACAGGCCCAGCGCCTCGTCGAGCTCGTCGTCCTTGGACGTCAGGAAGATCACCGGGACCGCGCTCTTCTCGCGGAAGCGCCGCAGCAGTTCCAGGCCGTCCATCCGGGGCATCTTGATGTCGAAGATCGCCAGGTCGGGCGCGTTCTCGGTCAGGGCCTTCAGCGCGGTCTCGCCGTCCGAATAGACGCGGGTGGCAAAGCCCTCCTCGCGCAGGATGATCGACACCGACGTCAGGATGTGGCGGTCGTCGTCGACCAGCGCGATCGTCGCGGTCATCTCCGGCGGGCGTCCACGGTCATGGCCCCGGCGCTAGTCCAAAGACGGAACGCGCTCAACTCCCGCCGTGTTTGACCGGCATGGGCGGCCCGCTTATGCGCCGCGCGACGGCCGATCTCCGTTGCGGAAAAACGCGGACGCCGTCGAACAGGGGAGAACGACGTGAACGAGCGCATTCCGGACGCCGGACTCGACCGGCAGGGGATCGAGACCCGCGCCACGCTGCACTGGAACCTGGTCACCGCCCGCCTGATCGAGACGGCCGTCGCGCGCGGCGAGGGCAAGTTGTCCGCCGACGGCCCGCTCGTCGTCGAGACGGGCGTCCATACCGGCCGGTCGGCGCAGGACAAGTTCATCGTCCGCGACGCCGAGACGGCCGACAGCGTCTGGTGGGGCAAGTCGAACAAGCCGATGGAGCCCGACCGGTTCGCCGCCCTGAAGGCCGATTTCCACCGCGCGCTGCGCGACAAGGAGGACCTGTTCATCCAGGACCTGTATGGCGGGTCGCAGCCCGACCACCGCGTCCGCGTCCGCGTCGTCACGGAGCTCGCCTGGCACAACCTGTTCATCCGCACGATGCTGGTCCGCCCGCAAGAGCATGAGCTGAAAGGCTTTTCGGCCGATTACACGATCATCGACCTGCCCAGCTTCCGCGCCGATCCGGCGCGTCACGGCGTGCGGTCGCAGACGGTGATCGCGGTGAACTTCACCGAGAAGCTGATCCTGATCGGCGGGACCAAGTACGCGGGCGAGATGAAGAAGTCGGTGTTCGGCCTCCTCAACTACCTGCTGCCCCCGACGGGCGTGATGCCGATGCATTGTTCGGCGAACATGGGCGCGAACGGCGACACCGCGGTGTTCTTCGGCCTGTCGGGCACGGGCAAGACGACCCTGTCGGCCGACGCCAGCCGCACGCTGATCGGCGACGACGAGCATGGCTGGTCCGACACCGCCGTCTTCAATTTCGAGGGCGGCTGCTACGCCAAGATGATCCGGCTGTCGGCCGACGCCGAGCCGGAGATCTTCGCGACCACCAAGCGGTTCGGCACCGTGCTGGAGAACGTGGTCATCGACCCGGTCACCCGCGCGCTCGACCTGCACGACGCCTCGCTCGCGGAGAACAGCCGCGGCGCCTATCCGATCGACTTCATCCCCAACGCGTCCGACGAGAACATGGGGCCGGTGCCGCGCAACATCGTCATGCTGACCGCCGACGCGTACGGCGTGTTGCCGCCGATCGCCAAGCTGACGCCCGACCAGGCGATGTATCATTTCCTGTCGGGCTACAC
>CAXTFF010000314.1:0-2337 GCA_964243325.1 uncultured Sphingomonas sp. | reverse complement strand
AACCCGCGACATCCAGTTTACAAAACTGGCGCTCTACCAACTGAGCTAAACCGGCCCGCGTCCTAAATGCGTCAGGGGACGCCGAAGGTCCAGCCTTCGGTGCGGGCGATGTCGGGCGTGAGCGCGGCGGGGGACCAGAGGACGGGGCGCGCCGCGGCGGTCCGGAGCCAGGCGGCGGTGAGCAGCGCGTCGGTGGAATGGTCGTCATATCGGGCGAGGCCGGGGTGCCGGTCGGAGCCGAGCGCGTCGAGCGCCGCGTCGACCCCTTGGCGATCCCGCACCTTGCTCAGACCCCGGCGGACGCCGGCCCCGCGGGCCGCGATGCTGGTGTAGATCTCGACGATCACCGGGCCGCGTTCCGGCACCGGGTCGAACGGCCAGACGGGGATGCGGCCGTTCAGGCGGTGGAGGACGCGCATCCCGGTCAGGCTGGACTTGCCGACCTGCGCCGCGCCGACGAGGTTGAGGCAGCTGGATGGGGACAGGCCCATCGCGCGTTGCGCTTCCTCGCAGACGCGCAGACGGCCCCGGCCGCCGGTGAAGGACGTGCCCGCGCCGCCGGGGTGGCGGAAATGGGGCTGAGGTCCCGCGTGGCGGAGGAAGCCGTTCGCGGCCAGGTGCCCGTCTTCGGCCGAGGCCTCGTCGACGAGTCGCCAGAGCGCCTTGGCGTCGGGCGGCGAGTCGGGCCAGCCGGGGAAGTAGCTTTCCCGGTCGATGAAGGGGAAGCCTGGCGACAGGTCGACGCCGATCAGCAGATCGGTTCCGGCCTCCGCGTGCGCGTCCAGCCATTCGGCGACCCTGCTGCGCGACCAGCCGCCTTGCGGGCGCAGCAGCGCGGGCGCGGACCGGCCGGTCGTCGCTTCGGCCAGGGCGAGGCCTTTGGGCCGCGCGACCGCCTCGCCCGACCAGTCGATCGCGGCGAAGCGGGTGAAGCGCCTCAACGGGCCGCGATCACGTCGGCGGCGAAGCGGGCGATGTCGAATCGGGCGGGGCCGGGGTCCTCGCCGCGGCGGACGATCACCAGGCGTTCGAAGGGGATGACCATAATATACTGGCCGCGGTTCCCCTGCGCGGCGTAGCTGCTGGCGGGCAGGCCTTGGCGCGCGCCGAACAGCCAGAGCGTGCGGCCGTAACCGGGGCCGGTGGCGGGCTGGGGGCCGAGCGGCTTGACCGAGTCGGCCATCCATCCGGCGGGGAGCAGGCGCTCGCCTTGCCAAACGCCGTCCTGAAGCATGAACTGGCCGAAGCGGGCGAGGTCGCGCGCGGTGGACCAGACTTGGCTCGATAGGATGTAGTTGCCGCGCCAGTCGGTCTCGGCGACCGTGTGGAACATCCCCAACCGCCTGAACAGCACGCGCGACGCCCGTTCATAGCGGGCATCGCCAAGCCTGGCGCGCAAGCCCCGGACGGCGAGCAGAATGTCGTTGTTGGCATAGCGAAAGCGCGTGCCGGGAGATGCCTCCAGCGGCCAGCCTGTCGCCTGTTCGGTGATGGCTGTTCCGTCGAAATAGATCGCATCGGTACGGTTGCCGGCGGAGTCGGAATGGAGCCCCGAGGCCATGCGTAGCAGCTGGTCGGTGGTGATTGCCGCGCGGGGGTCGGCGACGTCCCCGACCTCGGAGCTCCGCCATTCGGGGATCGGCGCGGGCGCGGCGACATCGAGCGCACAATCGTGAACCGCGGTCCCGACCAGCGCGCCGGCCAGGCTCTTGCCCGCCGACCAAGTGCGGTTGGACACGAACGGCCCGAAGCCGTCGGCATAGCGTTCGGCGACCACCTGCCCGCGACGCAGCACGACGACGCCGGTGGTGATCGGCCCCGCACCGTAGCTCTTGCCGTCGAACGCGCGCGCGACGATCCCGGCGACGGTCGCCGAGGGACGGGGCGCGACGCCGGCGTCGCCCACCGGCCAGCGGCGTGGATCTGGTTGGGGATCGCCGGGATCGGTGGCCTGCCTTAGAGTAATCGGGGGCGTAGCACCGATCGGGTAGGTCACGCAGCCCCGGCCTACGCGCCACAGCGCGGCGCGGGGCGGCAGGTGATCGTCGAACGGGACTGATACGGACTGCCAGCCCTCGTCGACCTTGGCGGCCAGCGTTGGCATTATCGCGTCGTATTCGGAGTATATACCGCGCAGCTCGACCGCCTCCACCTGGGCTTGGCTACGGTCGGCGTTGAAGATGCCCGAGCAGAGCATCGCCGCCTTGTACCCCGCCGCGATCGCGCGCTGGTAGGGGGTGGGCTCGACGGGGGCGACCTGCTGCGCCGCCGCGGGAACGGCCAGCAGCAGGGCCAGGCTAAGGGCGCTTCTCATCCCGTCTCTCCTCCCACCAGGCC
>CAXTFF010000313.1:0-2378 GCA_964243325.1 uncultured Sphingomonas sp. | reverse complement strand
AGCTTCACCAGCGCCAGCTCCGCCGTATCAAGCCGGGACAGGTCCGGCTGGCCTTCCTCGATCCCCGCCTCCCTCGCGCGCCGGTGCAGCGACGCGACCCGCGCGTGGGCGTACTGGACGTAGAAGACCGGGTTGTCCTTCGACGCCTCGACGACCTTGGCGAAGTCGAAATCCATCTGCGCGTCGGCCCGCCTGGTTAGCATGGTGAAGCGCACCACGTCGCGCCCGACCTCGCGGACGACATCGGCCAGCGTCACGAAGTCGCCCGCGCGCTTGGACATCTTCACCGGCTCGCCGCCGCGGAGCAGCCTGACCATTTGTATGAGCTTCACGTCGAACCGCGTCCGGCCCTCCGTCAGCGCCTGCACGGCCGCGACGATGCGCTTGACGGTGCCCGCATGGTCCGCGCCCCAGATGTCGATCAGCGCGTCCGCCGTCTCCGCCTTTTGATGGTGGTAGGCGAGGTCCGCGCCGAAATAGGTCCATTGCCCGTTCGACTTGCGGATCGGCCGGTCCTGGTCGTCCCCGAACCGCGTGGAGCGGAACAGCGGCAGCGGGGTCGGCTCCCAATCGTCGGGCAGCTCGCCCTTGGGCGCGTCCAGCACGCCGTCATAGACCAGGTCGCGCGCGCGCAACGTCGCCTCCGCCGCCTCCGGCTTGCCCGCCGCCCGCACAGCCGCCTCCGACGCGAAAACGTCGTGGTGGATGCCGAGCAGCGCCAGATCCTCGCGGATCAGCGCCAGCATCGCGTCCACCGCGCGCGCGCGGAACAGCGCTAGCCACTCGCCCTCGGGCGCGGCGGCGTAGCGGTTGCCGAACTCGGCCTTCAGCGCCTCGCCGACCGGCACCAGGTAATCGCCCGGATACAGTCCCTCCGGCATCGTCACGCTCTCGCCCAATGCTTCGCGGTAACGCAGGTGCGCCGACCGGGCGAGCGTATCGACCTGCCCGCCCGCATCGTTGACGTAATATTCGCGGATCACCCGCGCGCCCGCGAACTCCAGCAGCTTGGCGAGCGCGTCGCCCACCACCGCGCCCCGGCAATGGCCCATATGCATCGGTCCGGTCGGGTTGGCGGACACGTATTCGATATTGACCGTCGTGCCCTCGCCCGTCCGCGACCGCCCGTAATCGTGGCCCGCGTCCGCGATCGCCGCCAGTTCGCCCCGCCACGCCTCGTCCGTCAGCGTCATGTTGATGAAACCCGGCCCCGCGACCGCGACCGCGCTCACCTCGTCCAGCTTCTCCAGCTCGGCGACGATCGCCTCCGCCAACTTCCGCGGGTTCGCCCCCGCGGACTTGGCGAGCACCATGGCGGCGTTCGTGGCGAGATCGCCGTGGCTCAGGTCGCGCGGCGGCTCGACGGTCACGTTGGCGCGGTCGAGACCGGCCGGGATCGTCCCGGCGGCGGCGAGGCTGTCGAGCGCCGCGTCGATGTGGGCGGCGAAACGGGTATACAGGGTCATGCCCGCGTCCTAGCCCAGCGGGCGCGCGGCTAGAACCCCTCCGGCAAGTCGATCGGCCCGACCACCTCGCGGTAGCGCGTCACCGCATAACGATCGGTCATGCCTGCGATGAAATCGGCGACGTGCCGGCTGCGCCAGGGCTCGGCCTCGGGCAGTCGGGCCCGCCATTCGGCCGGCAGCGCGTCCGGGTCCGCGCGGTAGGCCGCGAACAGCCCGGTCACCACACGATGCGCCGCCTCCGCCGCCGCGACCTGGCGCGGATGGTGATAAAGGTTGGCGTACATGAACCGTTTCAGATCGCGCTCCGCCTCGCGCATCCCGACGGAGAAGCCGGCCAGCGCCCGGCCTATCGCGCGCACGTCGGCCAGGTCGCCCACTCCGGACGCCACGACCCGCCGCTGCGTCTCGGTGATTAGGTCGTTGACCATCGCCCCGATCTGTCCGCGCACCAGCTCGCCGAGCAGCCGGTCGGCCTCCACCTCCGGATAACGCGCCCGCGCCGCCGCCCAGCTCCGTTCGACGATCGGCACCGCCAGCAACTGGTCGAGCGTGAGCAGCCCGGCGCGCAGCCCGTCGTCGATGTCGTGATTGTCGTAGGCGATGTCGTCCGCGATCGCCGCCACCTGCGCTTCCAGCGACGGCCAGCGGTCGAGCTCGACCGGGAAGTCCGCGTCCGCGCGCGCCAGCGCCCACCCGGGGCGGCATACCGGCCCGTTGTGCTTGGCCAGCCCCTCCAGCGTCTCCCACGTCAGGTTCAGCCCATCCCAACGCGGATAGGGCCGCTCGACCTCGGTCAGGACGCGCAGCGTGTGCCCGTTGTGATCGAACCCGCCCTCGCCCGCCAGGGCCGCCTTCAGCGCGTCCTCGCCCGCATGGCCGAAGGGCGGGTGGCCGATATCGTGCGCCAGGCAC
>CAXTFF010000312.1:0-2384 GCA_964243325.1 uncultured Sphingomonas sp. | reverse complement strand
TCGACTGGCCCTGCATCGACTGGCCCTGCATCGACTGGCCCTGCATCGCGGGGTCGGTCGGCGCGGGCTGCGTCGACCCGTCCGCGGCGGGCGGCGTCGACATGGTGTCGGTCGTGGTGGTCGAGCCGGTCTGGCCCTCCATCGTCTGACCCGACATGGTCGTGGTCGACTCGGTCGAGGTCTGCGGCGTACCGGACATGGTGCCGGTGCCCGACCCGGTGGTCGTACCGCCCATGGCGCCGCCGGTGGTTTGGGCGAGGGCGGGGGCCGCGATCAACGCAGCCGCGGCGAGAAGAAGATGCTTCATCGGATATGCTCCTGATTTCGAGCGCAACGTCGCGTTCGCGCATCCCATGAACGCACTAGTAACCAGTTGGGTCCTCGTTTCGCCCGCGCATCGTTTGCGGCCCGTTCAGTTCCCCGCGTCCAGGGCATAGCCCGCCGACCGGACGGTGCGGATCACGTCGATGCAGCCCTCGACGTTGATCGCCTTGCGCAGTCGCCGGATATGCACGTCGACCGTGCGCGACTCGATGTCGCTGTCGTGCCCCCACACCGCGTCGAGAAGCCGCTCGCGCGAGAAGACCCAGCCGGGATGTTCCAGGAAATGCTTGAGCAGCCGGAACTCGGTCGGGCCGAGCGGCACGACCTGGCCCGCGCGCCGGACCTTGTGGCCGACCGTGTCCATCTCGATGTCGGCATAGGTCAGCGCCTCGCCCGCGAGCGCCGGGCGGACGCGGCGGAGCACCGCGCCGACGCGCGCGACCAGCTCGCGCGGGGAGAAGGGCTTGGTGACGTAGTCGTCCGCGCCCGTCTCCAGCCCGCGCACCCGGTCCTCCTCCTCGCCCCTGGCGGTCAGCATGATGATGGGGACGTTCTGCGTCTCGGGCGTGCGGCGCAGGCGGCGGCATACCTCGATGCCGGACAGTCCCTCCACCATCCAGTCGAGCAGGACGATGTCGGGGGTCGACTCGCGCGCCAGCAGCAAAGCTTCCTCGCCGTCGGGGGTGCGGCGGACCTCGAAGTCCTCGCGGGTGAAGTGGAAATGGAGGAGTTCGGACAGGGCGGCGTCGTCCTCGACGAGGAGCATCTTGGCGCGGGGCATGGTCTCAGGCCTTTCCGTTGCTCGGGGAAGAAAACAGGTCACGCCAGCGGGCTCGGCCGGTCGGCGATCTGGGTTCCGGTGGCGGCGAAATAGACCATCTCGGCGACGTTGCCGGCATGGTCGCCGATCCGTTCCAGGTTCTTGGCGATGAACAGGAGGTGCGCGACCTGGCTGATGGTGCGCGGGTTCTCGACCATGAAGGTGACGAGCGTGCGGAAGATCGAGTCGTAGAAGTCGTCCAGCGCCGTGTCGCTTTCGCACACGCGAACGGCGGCCTGCGCGTCGCGCGCGGCGAAGGCGTCGAGCACGTCGTGGACCATGCCCGACGCCATGCGGCCCATGGCGGGGAGGATCGAGATCGGCTCGATCCTGCCCCCGCCGCCGATCGGGCCGCCATGCTCGCCCTCGATCATCGGTACGCGCTTGGCGATGTTCTTGGCATAGTCGCCGATCCGCTCGACGACGCTGGCGATCTTGAGCGCCGCCACCACCTCGCGCAGGTCGTTGGCCAGCGGCGCGCGCAGCGCGATGATGCGGACGGCCAGCCGCTCCACCTCGGCGGTGATCGCGTCGATCGCCTTGTCGTCGGCCCTGACCTGCGCCGCGAGCTGAAGATCGCCGCGCTGCAGCGCCAGCATGGCGCGCGCGACCGCGTCTTCCGCGAGCCCGCCCATCTGCGAGATGAGGCCGCGCAGCTCGCCGATCTCGGCGTCGAAGGCGGTGACGGTGTGCTGGTTCATCGGCGGATCCTCAGCCGTACCGGCCGGTGATGTAGTCGCGCGTGCGGTCCTCGCGCGGGTTGGTGAAGATCTCGGTCGTAGCGCCGTATTCGACGAGGCGGCCGAGATGGAAGAAGGCGCAACGCTGCGACACGCGTGCGGCCTGCTGCATGTTGTGGGTGACGATCGCGATCGCGTACCGGCCCTTCAGCGCATGGATTAGCTCCTCGATCTTGGCGGTGGCCACGGGATCGAGCGCGGAGCAGGGCTCGTCCATCAGGATCACCTCCGGATCGACCGCGATGGCGCGCGCGATGCACAGCCGCTGCTGCTGACCCCCCGACAACGCGGTGCCGCTCTCGGTCAAACGGTCCTTGACCTCGTCCCAGAGCCCCGCGCGCCTGAGCGAAGTCTGGACGATACCGTCGAGGTCCGCGCGGCCGGCGGCTAGGCCGTGGATGCGCGGGCCGTAGGCGACGTTCTCATAAATGGACTTGGGAAACGGGTTGGGCTTCTGGAACACCATGCCGACGCGCGCGCGCAGCTGCACGACGTCCATG
>CAXTFF010000311.1:0-2396 GCA_964243325.1 uncultured Sphingomonas sp. | reverse complement strand
ATCGCGAGCGCGCCCAGGGGCTTGCGCAGGGCCGGCGTCATGGCGTGATCCATTCCTTCTCGGTCGCGACCGCGTGCAGGGGGACGTCCCAGGGGTCGACGGGTACGCACGGGATCTCCTGGACCGACCAGGCGACGCCCAGGCGCCAGCCGTCCGGATGTAGGGTGAAGGCGCGGTCATAGAAGCCCGCCCCTTGGCCCAACCGCCGGCCCGAGCGATCGAAGGCGACGAGCGGGGTCAGGATGACGTCGGGAACGACGGCCGGGGCATCCGCGGGCGGCTGTTCGAGCCCGAACGGTCCGGCCTCGACCGGCCACGGGGGCGACCAGCTGAGGAAACGGAGCGGGACCGCGCGGCTCTCGATCCGGGGTAGCGCGAGCAGGCAGCCCGCCGCCGTCGCGGCCCGTTCGAGCGGCGCGGGATCGGCTTCCCCGCGGGTCGGGCGATAGCTGGCGACGATCAGCCCGGGCTCCAGGCGCGCCAGGAACGCGGGGTCGACCCCGATCGACGCGGCGGGCGCGAAGTCCCGGCGCGCGGCGCGCATCCGGGCGCGCAAGGCGGCCTTGTCGATCACCGGTCGGGGCGGGTGACGGGACCGCCATGGCCGTTTGCCCTGATATCCGCTGACGCTTGGTACGTCAGATAGGAACCATGTACGACGGACCAGGATCCGCGCAGGGACAGCTCCCGTGGATGATGAATAGCCTCAGGGATTATGCTGGACTCGCACCGGGCAGTACCCGCCGCCGACTGATCTAGGACGCCGGGGCGCTTTGCTCAAGGGTGCCCGCGAGCGATTCGAGCCGGGCGGCGATCCCGGCGAGCTCGTCCTCGCTGACCAGGTTGTCGGGGAGCGGCCGGTTCTCCGCCTCGTCGAGCGCGTCGGCGAGCATCAGGCCGACATAAAGGAACGTGCGCTCGTACGAGCCGCCGCCCGCGCGCGCCGCGCCGGGCCAGCGCGCCTCGATCATGGCGGCGAGCTGGCGCACCCGCGCCTCCTCGCCCTCGCGGCAGGCGACCAGGTGCGAGCGGCCGCCGAACGACAGGGTGACCTGCGCCATCAGGCGGTCCCGCGGGTGATGACGTCGTCGAGCGCGGTCACCGCCTCGGCCATGCGCGCCTTGAGCGCGGCGTGGCGTCGGGCGAGCGCGTCGGCGGCGCGGGCGCGGGCGTCGATGGCGGCCTCGATGCGGGCGAGCGCCGCGTCGATCCGGGTGGCCGCGGGGATCGGGGCGGGGCGGGGGTCGGTCATGGCGGCGGGCTTAGCAAAGCGCGCCCGGTCCACAAGCGGGAAAGCGGCCGGGGCGGCGGTGTTGACAGCCGGGGCCGCCGACCCGCAAAGGCCCGGGGCGATCACGAGAACCAGAAGAACCTGACCTATGGTCGTGGTTCCTCGATTACATCTAGCACGTACTTTCAATGACTAACGGGAGATAGTTCGATGACGGTCAAGGTTGCGATCAACGGCTTCGGGCGCATCGGCCGCCTCGTCGCGCGGGCGATGCTGGAGAAGCCCGGCGAGCTGGAGCTGGTCGCGATCAACGACCTGGCCGACGCCAAGTCGAACGCCTGGCTGTTCAGCCGCGACAGCGTCCACGGCCGCTATCCGGGCGAGGTCGCCGCCGACGGGCAGGACCTGGTGATCGACGGCAGGCGCATCCGCGTCACCGCCGAGCGCGATCCCGCGAACCTGCCGCACCGCGAGCTGGGCGTCGATCTGGTGATGGAGTGCACGGGGTTCTTCACCGACCGCGAGTCGGCGGGCAAGCACCTCGCGGCGGGCGCCAGGAAGGTGCTGATATCCGCGCCGGCCAAGGGCGTGGACCTCACCGTCGTGTACGGCGTCAATCACGACAAGCTGACGGCCGGGCATGACATCGTGTCGAACGCGTCCTGCACGACCAACTGCCTGGCCCCCGTCGCCAAGGTCCTGAACGACGCGATCGGGATCGAGCGCGGGCTGATGACGACGATCCACGCCTACACCAACGACCAGAAGATCCTGGACCAGATCCACCCCGACCTGCGCCGCGCGCGGGCCGCGGCGATGTCGATGATCCCGACCACCACCGGCGCGGCGCGCGCGGTGGGCGAGGTGCTGCCCGAGCTGAAGGGCAAGCTGGACGGATCGGCGGTGCGCGTGCCCGTGCCCGACGGCAGCCTGGTCGACCTGACGTTCCAGCCGTCGCGCGACACGACGCGCGACGAGGTCAACGCGATCCTGAAGGCGGCCGCGACGAGCGGGCCGATGGTCGGGGTGCTGGTCTATTCGGACGAGCCGCTGGTTTCGATCGACATCGTCCACACGCCCGCATCGTCCACGATCGACAGCCTCGAGACCGCGGTGATCGACGGCAAGCTGGTGCGCGTGGTCAGCTGGTACGACAACGAATGGG
>CAXTFF010000310.1:0-2397 GCA_964243325.1 uncultured Sphingomonas sp. | reverse complement strand
GCGCAGGGCTATGGCTGCGACCTGTTCTGGCCGTGCCTGGACTTCCCGACCGCCGAGCCGTCGGTCGTCGCGCTTCACCTGACCGTGCCCGCCGGGTTGTCCGCCCCGTCCAACGGCAAGCTGCTCGGCGTTGACAAGCTGCCGGGCGGGCGGACGCGTTGGAACTGGCGGGCGAAGAACCCGAACACCTACGGCGTCGCTCTGAATGTCGGCCCGTACGAGGAGCTCAGCGGCGTCTACCATAGCCGCTACGGCAACACCGTCCCCCTCCATTTCTGGCACCTGCCTGCCCGCGCGGCGCAGGCCCGCGGCCTGTTCGCCGAGTTCGCGCCGACGCTCGACTTCTTCGAGGCGGTGATCGGTCCTTACCCCTTCGCCGACGAAAAGCTGGGCGTCGTCGAGACGCCGCATCTCGGCATGGAACACCAGACGATCAACGCCTACGGCAACGAATACAAAAAGGCGGTGGAAGGCTTCGACTGGCTGTTCCACCACGAGCTGTCGCACGAATGGTTCGCCAACCAGCTCACCGCCGCGAACTGGGACGACTTCTGGCTCCACGAGGGTTTCGCGACCTACATGCAGCCGCTCTACGGCCGCTGGCGCGAGGGCGAGGCCCGTTATGCCGCGATGATGGACGGGCAGCGCCAGCGGGTCCTGAACGACGCGCCCGTCGTCAGCGGCCGCGTGCGGACATCGGAAGAGGTGTACGAGTCGGGCAAGGGCGGCCCGGGCAGCGACATCTACTTCAAGGCGTCCTGGATGCTCCACACGCTGCGCGGGCTGATCGGCGACAAGGCATTCTTCGAGGCTACCCGACGGCTGGTTTACGGTCGCTCCGATCCCAAGCCGGGCAACTTCCGCCCCCGCTTCGGCACCACGCGCGAGTTCGAAGGGTATGTGCGCGACGCCGCCGGGCGCGATCTCGGCTGGTTCTTCGACGTCTATCTACGCCAGGCCGAGCTGCCCGAACTGGTGCAGCGGCGCCAGGGCGGAGAGCTGATCCTCGAATGGCGCGCGCCGGCCGGCGCGGCCTTTCCCATGCCGGTCGAGGTGCAGGTCGGCGATCGGCTCGAACGGGTCGCGATGACGGGCGGCCGGGGCGGGCTAGTCGTATCGAAAGACGCGCACGTCGTACTCGACCCGCACGCCCGCATCCTGCGCCGGTCGGAGGCGGTGGAAGCGATGCGCGCCCGCCGCTAGCCGTCCGTCCGCCGCGTCAGCATCCACCCCGTCGCGGCGAACGCGACGCCCGACGCCAGGAACATCCAGTCCCACACCGACGGCCCGAGCCGCTCGACGACATGGTGCAGCCCGAGCAGGTGGTGGTCGATCGCCCCCTCGATCAGGTTGAACAGCCCCCAGCCGAGCAGCAGCGCGCCGCCGAACACGCGCCCGGGCACCCCCGCAGTCCCGGCCCGCGCGCGCCAGAGCAGGGCGACGCCCAGCGCGGTCATCCCCCACACGAACGCGTGGAAGACGCCGTCCCACACCATGTTCACCTTGGCCCCGACCAGCGTGTCCGGGCTGATCCGGGCGGAGAGCATGTTGTGGATCTGCAGGATCTGGTGGAACAGGATCCCGTCCACGAACCCGCCCATCCCGATCCCGATCGCCGTCCCGGCGCGGACTACGGCGGCGTGGGCGTCAGCGGCCACGCGACGCTCCGGTGAGCAGCCACCAGGCGATGAGGATCACCGGCGCGGGCGCCAGCGCCGCGACGCCGTCGGCCAGAAGGTCGGGGCCGAGCAAGGCGGCGCGCACCCCCGCGGCGGTCGTCGAATGGCAGAGCGTGCAGGCGATGGCGAGCATGGGAGGGAGGACGCGCAGGCCGAGCGGCTGGTTCCGAGTCCCATCGGGTCGCGCGCCGCTACGGCCAGCGCGCGCTAGGCGGGCACGACCACCCGTCCGGCGACCGCGCGCAATGAGCGTAGGAAACCGGGTCGGGCCGGTACGTCCTCGCACGTCCGAAGCTTGCGCGCGATCAGCCGCTCCGCCACGCGCGCCAGCGTGTCCGCGCCCGCGTCGGCATCGACCCGCGCCTCCATAGTCGCCGGGTCCGCACGGCAACCGCCTTCGACGCGGATCGACGCGCCCGCCCCGTCCCCGTCGAGCGATACGTACAGGCTGCGATACGCCCGCCCCGCGCTGCAGCTCGCCACGACGTCGCCGACGTGTGTGCAGGCCACCCGCCAACCGTCCATCTCGCTCAATACGGGCATCGACGGGGTCACGTCCGCTCGCGCCGGAGCGGCCCAAGAGGCGAGCGCCAGCCCCAGAAGATGCAGACCCGCCCGGCCTGGACTCAAGCCGCGCTCTCCGCCTTCTTCTCGGAATAAACGCGGATCGGCTCCTTGCGGCCCTCGATCACGTCCTTGTCGATCATCACCTCGTCGA
>CAXTFF010000309.1:0-2402 GCA_964243325.1 uncultured Sphingomonas sp. | reverse complement strand
TCGAAGAACACGGTGCGGCGGTGGTCGGTGGCATAGCTGACCCCCACGACCCGGTTCGCGCGCCCGATCTCGATCAGGCCGTCGACGTCGACCTCCGGATGCGAGAAGACCAGCTCGCGCTTGCCGCTGCCGTCGAGCGCGGCCTTGTACAGCGCCTGGCGGCCGTTCAGCCGGTCGAAACCGTAGGCGACGTTCAGGTCGTGATCGACCTGGGACGGGTTGAACCCCGTGCCTCCGCCGCCCGTATCGAGCGTGAGCGTTCCGAGCGACTTCCAGCCGCTCGAGCCTTGCGGGCGATAGTCGTATTCGATCCGGCTGCCGGCATAGCCGTCGGTCGTGCTGGGGAGGCGGCCGCGGATGCGGACCGCACCGTGGCCGTCAGTGATGTATTCCACCGCGTCGCCGCTGGGCGGCTCCACTCGCGTGCGCCCGAGCGTGACCGTATCGACGCGGTCGACGCCCAGTCCGCCGCGCGCGTTATACAGGCGTGTGCCCGTGCTGACTTCGGACACGTGGCTGCGCGTCATGAGCACCGCGCCCCTTCCTTCGCCTCCCAACCAGTCAATCAGGCGACCGCCGTCCTGGTCGCGCCGGACCGCGTTGCTGGGGGTGCGCGCGCTTAGGATCCTCACGTCGGAGCCGTCGGCGTTCAGCGACAGGAGCCGGGTGAAGGTCAACCGTTTCGCGCCGCCACCGTCGACGTGGACGGTCACGCCACACACCAGCCGCGTGGCCGTCGCCCAGCCGCAGTGCGACAGCCGATCGGGGTCGCCGGCCGAGCGCAGAACGGGGGTCAGCTCTCCCTGCGTGCCGCCGACCAGGAGCGCGGTGCCGATGCCGCCGGCAGGCGTGATCACCGCGATCCGCTTGCCGTCGGGTGACAGGCTGATCTGGCGGACGCCCTCGCGCGCGCCGAAGAGCGCGGCTTCCCGGCTGACAGGATCGGCGGCGCGGCCGAGCGCAGGAACGGCCAGCGCGAGCGCGCTCGCGGCGAGAAGACGGTACGACATGCGGGGCCCCTTTTTCCGATCGGGTGTATCGTTCGGCGGGCCGGAGGCAAGCGGAACGGAACGGTTGGGGCGCTCCGTCGATTGAGCAGGCCGAACGCGATGCGAACAGGAGCCTGAAATTGGGTACGAATGCGACGGTCAATCCCATCCTCATCAACCTGTTCCTGTGCATCGGCGCGACCTTGCTGCTCGCGGTGATAGGCTGGGTGCTGCACAAGCGCGGCAAGCTGTCGGCCCGCGGTCCGGCGATGATCTGGGCGGTCGTCACGGTGCTGCCGCTGTTCGGCGCGGGCGCGATCATGTTCGGCAAGCATGAGGTCGAGCAGGCGACGGGCGTCACCAAATCGGGCGTGAACGCCGACGACGTCAGTTCGGCGCCCAGTTCGGGCCTGGAGGGCAAGGGCGGACGCTAGACAGCCCCGCCCGCGCGCGCCAGGAGCGTGGGGATGACGACGCCTCCTCCCGCCGAATGGGCACCGCACGACGCGGTGTGGATCGGCTTCCCCAGTCATCCCGAGCTATGGGCCGACGATTTGGAGCCGGCGCGCGCCGAGGTGGCCGCGTTCGCGCTTGCCGTTCATGCGGACGGCAAAGGCGAGCGGGTGGCGTTGGTCGCCGCCGACGCGGAGGCCGGCGCGGTGGCCGAGGCGATGTGTCCGTTCGCCGAGATCGTGGTGGAGCCTTTCGGGGATATCTGGCTGCGCGACACGGGGCCGATCGTCCTGAGCGGCAAGGCGCGGGCGTTCCGGTTCAACGGCTGGGGCGGGAAGTACGAGCTGGAGGGCGACGACGATCTGGCCGTGCGCTTGGCTGCGCGGGCGGGGTTGGCGCTGGCGCGATCGGACTGGGTGCTGGAGGGCGGCGCGATCGATGGAGACGGGACGGGAACGGTGATCACCACGCGGCAATGCGTGTCGAACCCCAACCGCAATCCGGGTCTGGGGGAGGTCGAGGTCGAGCGGCGGTTGCGCGAGGAGCTCGGTTTCACCCGCGTGGTCTGGCTGGAGGACGGGCTGCTGAACGACCATACCGACGGGCATGTCGACAACCTGGCGCGCTTCGTGGGCGCGGGTCGGGTGGCGATCCCGGAGCCCGCGGAGAACGATCCGAACTGGCAGGTCTACGTCCACGCGCTCCGCGATGCGCGGGCGGCGGGGCTGGAGGTGGTGACGGTGCCGTCGCCCGGCCGGGTGTTGCGCGACGAGGAGATCGTGCCGGCGAGCTACATGAACTTCTATATCGGCAATGCAGCGGTGGTGGTGCCGCTGTATGGCGCGCCTAACGATGCGGCGGCGGTGGCGGCGATCGGTGCCTTGTTCCCGGATCGTGAGACCGTGGGCTTGCGTGCGGATGCGATCCTGACCGGCGGCGGCAGTTTCCACTGCATCAGCC
>CAXTFF010000308.1:0-2407 GCA_964243325.1 uncultured Sphingomonas sp. | reverse complement strand
CCGATCCAGGGCTCGGCCGCGTCCTCGGCCACCGCCTCGGCGAGCGCCAGCGCCTCGTGCGGCGCGATCGGGCGCGGCACACCCGCCTTGACGCGTGGGCCTTTCAGGCGCGGGCCGGGTGTCCCCTCCCCGGCCCAGGCCAGGAACGCGCGGACGGCCGACAGCTCGCGCGCAGCCGACGCGTTGCCCAATCCGTCGCCCCGACGGTGCGCCAGGAACGCCCGCAGATCGGCGGTGGTCGCCTCGCGCAGCCGATCGCGTCCGACCGCATCGCCCCAGTGCGCCTGCAGGAACGCGAGCAGCCGCTCGGCCGTCGACTGATAGGCCCGGACCGTGTGGACCGATCGTCGCCGGTCACGCGAGAGGTGGGCGGCAAAGGCGATCGGCAAGGCTTTGGTCACCCCGCGACCTTAACGCCCGGCCGGGAGAACGTAAGCGGTTCACGCCGAGTCGCTTCGATCCCATATGACATTCATGTCGCGCGTTCGCGTTCTCGTCCTGAACTCCGCCCTGGGGCCCCTCGACTATCGCGTGCCCCACGGCATGGTGGTCGAGCCCGGGTCGGTCGTGGTCGCGCCGTTGGGGCCACGCCAGCTGCTCGGCGTCGTGTGGGAGGCCGACCGGCTACCGTCGGACAAGGAAGTCGGCGACAATCGCCTGAGACATCTGCTCGCCGTCGCCGACGTCGCGCCAGTAGGCGCGCCGCTCCGCCGGCTGATCGAGTGGACGTCGGATTACTACCTCGCACCGCCTGCGTCGGTGATGCGGATGACGCTCGCCTCCACCTCCGCGCTGGAGGGCGCGCGCCGGGTGATCGAGTACCGCGCGACGGGCGAGGTCCCGCCCCGCCTCACGCCGCAGCGCGCGCAGGCGCTGGAGCGGATCGGCGACCGCCAGGGCCTGATTCGCGAGCTCGCCACGGTCGCCGACGTGTCGGAGCCGGTGATCCGCGGGCTGGTGAAGGTCGGAGCGATGGAGGCGGTCGAGATCGACGTGGACAGCCCCTACCCCATCCCTGACCCGGATCACGCCCCGCCCGAGCTGTCGCCCGAGCAACGGGCCGCCGCCGACCGCCTCGTCGCGGGCGTCCGGGCGCAGGCCTTCGAGCCCACGCTGATCGACGGCGTCACCGGGTCTGGCAAGACCGAGGTGTATTTCGAAGCGGTCGCCGAGGCGATCCGATCGGGCAGGCAGTGCCTGGTGCTCCTGCCGGAAATCGCGCTCACCGAGCCGTTCCTGAAACGCTTTCACGACCGCTTCGGCTGCGAGCCGGTGGCGTGGCATTCGGGCCTGCGCTCCACCCAGCGCCGCCGCGCCTGGCGCGCGATCGCGAGCGGCGAAGCGCGCGTGGTGGTCGGCGCGCGCTCCGCGCTGTTCCTGCCCTACGCCAGGCTGGGGCTGCTGGTCGTCGACGAGGCGCACGAGACCAGCTTCAAGCAGGAGGACGGCGTCCACTATCACGCGCGCGACGTGGCGGTGATGCGCGGGCGGTTCGAGGGGTGCCCGGTGATCCTCGCCTCCGCCACGCCCGCGATCGAGACACGCCAGCAGGTCGCGCTTGGCCGTTACCGCGAGGTCCAGCTCCCCGCCCGCTACGGCACGGCGGAGATGCCGTCCATCGAGGCGATCGACCTCATCGCCGAGCCGCCCGAGCGCGGCCGTTGGCTCTCGCCCCGTCTCGTCGCCGCGCTGGAGGACCGGCTGGGCAAGCGCGAGCAGTCGTTGCTGTTCCTCAACCGCCGCGGCTACGCGCCGCTGACGCTGTGCCGCGCCTGCGGGCACCGGTTCCAGTGTCCCAACTGCACCGCCTGGATGGTCGAGCACCGGCTCACGCGCCGCTTGGCGTGCCATCATTGCGGGCATCTGGAGCCCGTGCCGCGCGTCTGTCCGCAGTGCCAGGCGGAGGACATGCTGGTTCCCTGCGGCCCCGGCGTCGAGCGCATCGCCGACGAGGTGATGGTGCGCTTTCCCGAGGCGCGGGTCGCGGTGGTCACCTCCGACACGATCTGGTCGCCCGCCAAGGCGGCGGAGTTCGTGGGCCGCATGGACGCGGGCGACATCGACATCGTGGTGGGCACGCAACTCGTCACCAAGGGGTACCACTTCCCCAACCTGACGCTGGTGGGCGTGGTCGACGCGGACCTCGGCCTGTCGGGCGGCGACCTGCGCGCGGCGGAGCGGACCTTCCAGCAGATCAGGCAGGTGTCGGGCCGCGCCGGCCGCGGGGCCAAGCCCGGCCACGTCTTCATCCAGACGCATAGCCCCAAGGCGGGGGTGATGAAGGCGCTGGTCACAGGCGACGCCGACGCCTTCTACGAGGCGGAGACCGAGTCCAGGCGCGAGGCGGGGGCACCGCCCTTCGGCCGCTACGCCGCGATCATCGTGTCGTCGGAGGACCAGGCGGCGG
>CAXTFF010000307.1:703-2430 GCA_964243325.1 uncultured Sphingomonas sp. | reverse complement strand
ATGCCGAGCGAGATGCGCTGCGTGTCCTTGTTGATGCGGATGATCTGCACCTTCAGGGTGTCGCCGATGTTCAGCACCTCGGACGGGTGCTGGACGCGCTTGTAGCTGAGGTCGGTGACATGGAGCAGGCCGTCGATGCCGCCCAGGTCGACGAACGCGCCGTAGTCGGTGATGTTCTTGACCACGCCCTCGATGATCTGGCCCTCGGCCAGGCTCTGGATCAGGCCGGTGCGCTGCTCGGCCCGGGTCTCCTCCAGGATGGCGCGGCGCGAGACGACGATGTTGCCGCGCTTCCTGTCCATCTTGAGGATCTGGAACGGCTGCGGCAGGTCCATCAGCGGGGTGACGTCGCGCACGGGGCGGATGTCGACCTGGCTGCCCGGCAGGAAGGCGACGGCGCCCGACAGGTCGACGGTGAAGCCGCCCTTGACGCGGCCGAAGATCACGCCCTCGACCCGCGCGGTCTTGGCGAATTCGGTTTCCAGCTTGTCCCAGGCGGCTTCGCGGCGGGCGCGGTCGCGCGACAGCATCGCCTCGCCATGCATGTTCTCGACGCGGTCGACATAGACCTCGACCTCGTCGCCCACCTTGAGGTCGGCCTTCTGGCCCGGCGCGGCGAACTCGCGCAGCGGCACGCGGCCTTCGGACTTGAGGCCGACATCGATCACCGCGAGATCGTTCTCGATCGCGGTCACGGTGCCGTGGACGACGCGGCCCTCGAAGCTGTCGGCGCCGCCGAACATGTCGTCGAGCATCGCGGAGAAATCGTCGCGGGTGGGCATCACTTGAGCCGGGGCCTGGGTCGCCATAAAGGTCGTTTATTCCTTGAAACTGTTTCCGGCCAACCGGTCAGGTCCGGTGGTCTTGGCCCGATCACCGCCGCGACGACCCCATGCCGGCGCGGCGTCCGGGGAGGGTGGTGCGGTTGGAGGAGCGAGCCGCATCGAATGCGAAAAGGGCGCGTGAGAACAGGTTCTCCGCGCCAACCTCCACGAGCACCTGCCCGCCGGACGACCATGCGTATAGCCGAACGACGGCGGGGGAGCAAGGCGGGCGGGGGTTGGCGAAAGGTCACCGAAGGTCACGCCGACGAGACCTCGCGACGAGCGCGGGGGGAGGTCGGCCGGCCTTCACGATTTCGACACGAAGCGGGGGAGTTCCGACGGTGCGGCGGGCGCGTCACCCGTTCCGCTCCGGAGCCGCCGGACCGGCCGACGGTTCACACATGTCACGCCCGTTCGGCAATTCCATTGCGGCGGCGAGCAACATTCTTGCGTCCGCTCCGTGCTCCGCCCAACGCGCGTCCCGCCGATCGAGCGCGCGCAAGGCGGCATAGGCCAGGCGGTTGTCATAGGTGGTCCGCCAGCCGGCGAAGCGGCCCCGGTGGTACACCTCCGTCCGGCGGGCGGTCAT
The DNA here is from genome assembly GCA_964243325.1 of uncultured Sphingomonas sp. GTDB lineage: Bacteria > Pseudomonadota > Alphaproteobacteria > Sphingomonadales > Sphingomonadaceae > Sphingomonas. The sequence goes on along the minus strand of CAXTFF010000307.1, from coordinate 1,017 downwards.
GCCGCCCGCCATGCTCGCGTCGAGCGCTTCGTCGCCGCCGCGCGCCTGCGCCTCGTCCCAGGCGCGCGCGAAGCCGCTGTCCTCGCCCGCGCGGCGGCGGAGCCGGTAGGCGGAGGAGGGCGACCGCCCCACCGACCGCGCGGCCGCCGCGACCACGCCTGACTGCGCGAGCGCGGCGACGAAGGCGCGTTGCACCTCCGACGACCAGCCGTTCGCGCCGCGATAGGCGGAGGGCGCGGGGGCGAAGAGGAGGAGGTCGTCGGGCGCGTCGCGCGGGTCGTCGCGGGCGGGTGCGATGCGGACGGCGTCGTCAC
>CAXTFF010000307.1:0-693 GCA_964243325.1 uncultured Sphingomonas sp. | reverse complement strand
GGTCGGGATCGGTCATGCGGGGACGTTGTCACGGCGCGCCGCTTGTAGGACAGCGCTTTTTCGGGCGGAGCCTCGGCCCCGCCCGGCGCGTCAGAACTGCGCGGTGAAGCGGCCGTAGAGGAAGCGGCCGTTGAAGCCGAAAGGCGAGAAGGTGCTGTAGGGCTGGTAATAGGCGTCGATCGGATAGGAGCCGCCGACGGCCGCGGGCCGGAGCCCGGTCGGGCGGCGGGTCGGATAGACGTCGAACAGGTTGTTCGCGCCCACCGCGAAGGTCGCGTGCTCGCGGAAGGTGTAGCGGAGCTCCAGGTCGGTGATCCATTTGGGCCGGAGGCGCAGGTCGTCGGGGCCGAGCGCGGCCAGGCTGGTCGGATCGGCGATCGGCGTCGCCGCGCCGGGCGCGATCACCTCGCCGTAGCGCGTGGTGCGCGTCGAGACGCCGAACGCCCCGACGGTGCCGTCCGCGGAGAGGACCAGCTTGTCCTCGGGCTGGCCGTCGGTGAAGCGGATGCCCTCCACCCGCCCAAACAGGACGAGGCCAGGGATCTGCGCCAGGGGACCCAGTGCGTTCAGGCGGCGGTCGATCTTGTTCTGGTTGTAGTTGTAGGCGGCGGTCAGCGACCAATTGCCGAGCCCCCCGAGCCCGAAGCGGTACACGCCGACCACGTCGACGCCCCGCGTGGTCGTGTCCAGGCC
>CAXTFF010000306.1:0-2432 GCA_964243325.1 uncultured Sphingomonas sp. | reverse complement strand
GCGGACCCGCGCTGCACGACCGTGCCGTTGAGCGACGTCCAGGCCGAGCACAAGGACCGTCGGACGGGCGACCTCGAAGCCGAGCTAGCCGCCGCGGCCGTACGAGTGGACGAGCGCTACTCGACGCCGATCCAGCACCACAATCCGATCGAACTGCCGAGCACCACCTGTCGTTGGGACGGCGACCGGCTGACCGTTTGGGAGCCGACCCGCCACGTCGGGGCGGTGCAGCATGGGCTCGCGGCGCAGCTCGGCCTGACGCCCGAGCAGGTGCGGGTGATCTCGCCCTTCATCGGCGGGTATTTCGGCTCCAAGTTCGCGCTCTCGCAGCATACCGCGCTTTGCGCGCTGGCGGCCCGCCGGCTCGGGCGGCCGGTTCGCCTCGAGATCACCCGCCGCGACCAGTTCACCATCGCCAATCACCGCACGGAGACGCGTCACCGCGTCCGCTTGGGCGCGGACCGGGACGGACGCCTGCTGGGCGTCGGCCACGACGCCGAGATGGTCAGCTCGCGCTTCGACGACTTCGCGATGGAGGGCGCGGATGTATCCACCGCGCTCTATGCGGCGCGGGCGGTCGCGAGCGAGGAGCGGCTGGGGCGAGTGGATCGCAACACGCCCGGGCCGATGCGGGCGCCGCCGGCGGTGCCCTATCTGTTCGCGCTCGAGAGCGCGATGGACGAACTCGCGCACGCGTCGCGGCTGGATCCCGTGGAGCTCCGTCGCCGCAACGACGCCGCCGCCGATCCGGTCACGGGCAAGGCGTTCACCACCCGCCCGCTCATGCGCTGCATCAAGGCGGCAACGGAGGCGTTCGACTGGAAACGGCGCGACCCGCGGCCGCGCGCGACCTTGCGCGACGGGTGGTGGATAGGCCGTGGCCGCGCGGCCGCCGCGCGCCCGGTCAAGATCGGGCCGGCATCGGTGCGGGTGGTCCAGGACGCGTGCGGCGCCGTCCGGGTCGAGACGGCGCAGCACGAGATCGGCAACGGCCTCTACACGCTGCTGGCGATGATCGCGTCCGAGCGATTGAGCGTGCCGCTGGACCAGGTCACGGTGGCGTTGGGCGACACCGCGCTCTCGCCGGGCGGGCTGTCGGGTGCTTCGTCCACGACGACCAGCCTGGCCAATGCGCTGGGCCGGGCGTGCGAGGCACTCCTGAAACAGCCTGTCGGGGCGCGCGAAGTACAGATGGATCATCCGCCACCGGAGGGCGGAGACGAAGCTCTGGAGAAATTGCGCGAGGGGCACATCGCCCTCGCGACGGCTCCGTCTGACAAGCTCGCCTGGGCGTTCGGGGCGCACATGGTGGAGGTGCGCGTCCACGACCTCACAGGCGAGGTGCGCGTCGCCCGCCATGTCGGCGCGTTCGCCGCCGGGCGCGTGCTGAACCCGATGACCGCGCGCAGCCAGTATCTGGGCGGAATGATCTGGGGCCAGAGCTCGGCGCTGCTCGAGGCGACGGAGGTGGACACCCGCACCGGCGTCTACGTCAACCGCGACCTGGCCGAGTATCTCGTGCCCACGGCCGCCGATGTCGGCGACCTCACGGCGATCATCGTGCCGGACGAGGACGAGGCCGTGAACCCGGAAGGCGTCAAGGGTATGGGCGAACTCGGGATCATCGGCGTAGCCGCCGCGGTCGCGAACGCGGTATTCAACGCCACCGGCGTGCGCGTGCGCGATCTGCCGATCCGGGTCGAGGCGCTGCTCGGCTAGGCTCACCCGCGCCGGCCAGCCACGGCGTCATTGGCCGGACGATTTGCCGCCCAGCATCCCCGCGCCGATCGCGACCGCCGCGCCCGCGAGCACGGTCGCGACGATCGTCGGCAGCCCGTCGCGGACCAGGAGCGCCAGCCCGAACGCCGCGATGGCGAGCATGGGCGCGGAACCCGCGAACGGAAGCGGCTCGAGCGGCGGTACGGTGAGCGCCAGCAGAATGCACAGCCCGGCCGCGACCCGCGCGAACGGCCCCTGCGTCCATTTCGGCAACCGGCCGTGGAACCAGCGGTCCATCACGCGCCCCACCGGGCGGAGCTTGGCGCCGGCCGTGCGCGTCCGGTCCGCCGACACCGAGTGCCGGGCGAGGATCCCAGGCGACCACATGTGCTCGCGGCCGATCAGCAGCCGTACGGCGAACAGCACGATGATCGGCGCCAGAACCGTGGGCACGCCCGGGATGCCGCCGACCGGCGAGACCTCGATCAGCGCGGGAACCAGCAGGAAGGGCCCATCGCTGCGGTCGCCGAGCGCCTTGGTCACCTCGCCCAGCGAGACCTGCTCGCCCCGCCCAGCCGGTTCCGCCAGGCGGTCGAGTATGCTGCCGATGTTCTTGGGATCATCCGCCATCGCGTTTGAGCAACGCAGGTCAGAGCGCGGTTCCGCTCGCCATTCGTTGATTGGCAGGCAACGAGCTCCACCCTGGACCGTTG
>CAXTFF010000305.1:0-2449 GCA_964243325.1 uncultured Sphingomonas sp. | reverse complement strand
TTGTAGCTCGACGAGGCCGTCTGCCCCTTCACCACCGCGTCCGCGTCCACGATCAGCGCCTCGATCGTGTCGGGCAGCTGCACGGAGATCGGCCGCTCGTCATACAACTCCATCACCACGTCCATCCCGTCCTGCAGGAACGCCGCCGCGTCGCCCAGGATGCCCGCGTCCAGCGTGATCTGCTCGTAATTGTCCTTGTCCATGAAGGTCAGCTGGTCGCCGTCGCGGAACAGGAACTGGAAGTCGGTGGTGTCCAGCCGGACCCGCTCGACGCTCTCGGCGGAGCGGAAGCGGACGTTGTTCTTGCGCCCGTCGATCAGGTTCTTCAGCTCCACCTGCATGTACGCGCCGCCCTTGCCGGGCTGGGTGTGCTGGATCTTGACCGCGCGCCAGATGCCGCCTTCATATTCGATGATGTTGCCCGGACGGATGTCCACGCCGCTGATCTTCATGTGTGACCCGATGTGAAATAGCCAAGCCTCGGGCCTTACCGACCCCCCTCCCGCTCGGCAAGCAGCGGGTACGGATTGACGTCCTCCCCCTGCCACCAGCGGTCGCCGGCCTTCATGCGGTTGGTGCTGAAATGCAGGTGGTGGTTGCCCTTGCCCGCATCGCCCGTATCGCCGACGAAGCCGAGCACCTGTCCCCGCCGGACCGCCATCCCCTCGCGAACACCCTGCGCGTAGCCCCTGAGATGCGCGTAATAATACTGCCACCGCCCGTCCGCCGACCGCAGGTACAACGTCGTCCCCCCGAGCCCGCTCTCGAACAGCTTCTCCACCCGTCCCGCGACCGCCGCGACCACGGGCGTGCCCTCGGCCGCCACCAGGTCGATGCCCCGGTGCCCGCGCTCGCCGCTCCGCGCGTCGCCCCAGCTGTCGCGCACCGCCGACCGCGCCATCCCCGCGACCGGCACCAGCAACCCCGTCCCGCCCACCGGCGCGACCGCCGGTCGGGCCGGCGCGGCCGCGAAGCCCAGCCGCTCGGGCGCGGCCGCCGGCTCGAACCGCACCGTCGTCACCGACACCAGCGCCGCCCCGGCCACGATGACGAGGCCACCGATCGCAAGGCGGCGGCGCGTCACGCGCGTCAGGCCTGGAAGACCGCCGTGACGCCCGGCTTGATCATCAGCGACAGCCGCGCCGCGTCCCAGTTGGTCAGCCGGATGCACCCGTTCGACTGGGCGCGGCCGATCTGGTGCGGCTCGGCGGTGCCGTGGATGCCGTAATGCTCCTTGGACAGGTCGATCCACACCACGCCCACCGGGTTGTTGGGCCCCGGCGGGATCAGCTGCGCCGCCTTGCTGTCGTCCACCTTCTTCAGGATCTTGGGGTTGAACTTCCAGTCGGGCATGGGCGAGATCGACAGGACCTTCCATGTGCCGAGCGGCAGCGGATCGGTCGCCGACCCCATCGTCGCCTGGAACTGCGCCACCAGCCTGCCCTGCCCGTCCAGCACGCGCAGCACCGCGTCCGACTTGTCGACCACGATCTTCTCGCCCCGGGGCTGGTTGGCGTCGACGTTGAGCTGGCTCAACATGGCGCGCCATTCGGGCTTGGCGTCCTCCGGATAGGCCCGCGAGGTCGGCAACGCGTTCGGCACCACGATCTTCTGCCCCGCCGCGAGCCGCGTGCCGGGCGGGTTCATCGCGACCAGCACCTCGGGCGTGGTGTGGAACATCTCCGCGATCTTCTCGACGGGCGCGCGGTAGCCCATCGTCTGCAGCTTGGCCTGCTGCTCGGGCTCCTTGGGGATCGCCGTGAACGGCCCCGCCAACGCCGCCTGAGTCAGCGTCAGCTCGCGCGTCGGCCGCATCGCCTTGTACCGGCTCAGCGCGGCCAGCGTCGGGCGATCCATTTCGCCGGTGACCTTCATGCCCCGGTTCTCCTGGAAACCCTTGATCGCCGCCGTCAGCGACATCCCCGGCCGCCCGTCGAGCACCCCCGGCGAGAAGCCCAGATGGTCGAGGATCACCTGCGCGTGCAGGATCGACCGATCGATCCGGACCGGCTGCCTGGCCTGCTGCGCCGTTCCCTGCTGCGCCGCCCCCTGCTGCGCCGCCGCCGCGCCCACGCCCGCCGTCGCGACCGACGCCGCCAAGATCAATCCGATACGCTTCACGCCGACTCTCCACCAACTCATGCGCCAAGCGTAACGACCGAACGCCGCGTTGGGTCCGACCTCAGCGCGTCCCCAGCGCATCGGCGAACGCGCGCACGGCGGCGATCTCGTCGCCGCCCCACACCGCCCCCGACACCGCCAGGAAATCCGCCCCGGCCTCGACCAGCCCGCGCGCGTTGGCGGGCGTGATCCCGCCGATCGCGACGCACGGCAGCTCGAACAACGCCCCCCACCAGCTCAGGATCGACGGCTCGGGCCGGTGCTCCACCTCCTTGGTGGTCGTCGGGAAAAACGCCCCGAACGCGACGTAGTCCGCCCCCGCCTCGCC
>CAXTFF010000304.1:0-2451 GCA_964243325.1 uncultured Sphingomonas sp. | reverse complement strand
TGATGCAGCCCATCGCCACCAGGCTGAGCGTGCCGATGCCGAACTCCTCCGCGCCCAGGATCGCGGCGACGACGACGTCGCGCCCGGTCTTGAGCCCGCCGTCGGCGCGCAGGCGAATGCGGCCGCGAAGGCCGTTCAGCGTCAGGACCTGGTTCACCTCCGACAGCCCCATCTCCCAGGGGGTGCCGGCGTATTTGATCGAGGATTGCGGGGACGCGGCGGTGCCACCGACATGGCCGGAGACGAGGATCACGTCGGCGTGCGCCTTGGCGACGCCCGCCGCGACGGTGCCGATGCCCGCCGACGAGACGAGCTTGACCGCGACCCGCGCGCGCGGGTTGATCTGCTTCAGGTCGTAGATGAGCTGCGCCAAGTCCTCGATCGAATAGATGTCGTGGTGCGGCGGGGGCGAGATGAGCGTGACGCCGGGCGTCGCGTGGCGCAGTTTGGCGATGTATTCGGTCACCTTGAAGCCGGGGAGCTGGCCGCCCTCGCCCGGTTTCGCGCCTTGGGCGACCTTGATCTCGATCTCCTCGCAGGCGTTGAGGTACTCGGCGGTGACGCCGAAGCGGCCGGACGCGATCTGCTTGATGACGGAGTTGGCGTTGTCGCCGTTCTCGCGGGGGGTGAAGCGTTCGGGGTCCTCGCCGCCCTCGCCCGACACGGCCTTCGCGCCGATGCGGTTCATGGCGATGGCGAGCGTCTCGTGCGCCTCCGGGGAGAGCGCGCCGAGCGACATGCCCGGCGTCACGAAGCGCTTCCTGATCTCGGTGATCGCCTCGACCTGGTCGACCGGAACGCCGTCGGCGGGGAAGTTGAACTGGAGGAGGTCGCGTAAGTAAACGGGCGGCAGGTCGGCGACGCCGCGGGAGAATTGCTGGTATTGCGAATAGCTGTCGGTCGCGACCGCGGTCTGGAGCAGGTGCATCAGCTGGGCGGAATAGGCGTGCGTCTCCTCGCCGTGGCGCTGGCGGTAGAAGCCGCCGATCGGGAGCGTCGCCACTGCGCCGTCGAACGCGGCCTCGTGCCGGTCGGCGGCGTTGAGGTGGAGCGAGGCGTAACCCTCGCCGCTGATCTTGGCGGGCATGCCGGGGAACAGGTCGTTGACGAGGGAGCGGGAGAGCCCGACCGCCTCGAAATTATAGCCGCCGCGATAGGACGAGATCACGGCGATGCCCATCTTGGACATGATCTTGAGCAGGCCCTCCTCGATCGCGGTGCGGTGGCGGGACAGGCACTGGTCGAGGGTCAGCTCGCCGAACAGCCCGCGCGCGTGGCGGTCGGCGATGGCGGCCTCGGTCAGATAGGCGTTCACGGTGGTCGCGCCGACGCCGATCAGGACGGCGTAATAGTGCGTGTCGAGGCATTCGGCGGTGCGGACGTTGACGGAGGCGTAGGAGCGAAGGCCCCGGCGGACGAGGTGCGTGTGGACGGCGGCGGCGGCGAGGACGCCCGCGATCGCCACGCGGTCCTCCGACACGGTCTCGTCGGTGAGGAACAGTTCAGAGCGGCCCTCGCGCACCGCCTGCTCGGCCTCCGCGCGGATACGGGCGATGGCGGCGCGCAGGCGCTCGGGACCGCCGCCCGCCTCGAAGGTGCAGTCGATGACGGCAGCGGTGCGGCCGAAGTGCCTGTGCAGGCGGTTCCAGTCCGCGCCGGTCAGGACGGGGCTGTCGAGGACGAGCACCCGGCCGCGCCGGTCGGCGGTGTCGAGGATGTTGGCGAGGTTCCCGAAGCGCGTCTTGAGCGTCATCACGTACCGCTCGCGCAAGGGATCGAGCGGCGGGTTGGTCACTTGGCTGAAATTCTGGCGGAAGAACTGGCTGATGAGGCGGGGCTTGTCGGAGATGACCGCGAGCGGGGTGTCGTCGCCCATCGACCCGATCGCCTCCTTGGCCCCTTCGACCATGGGGGCGAGGATCAGCTCCAGGTCCTCGAGCGTCTGGCCGGCGGCGACCTGGCGGCGGGCCAATTCGGCGCGGGGGTAGCGGACGACCGTGTCGTCGGCGGGGAGGTCGGGCAGCGTCACGAACTCGTCGATCCAGCCGGAATAATCGGCCTCGGCGGCGATGCGGTCCTTGATCGCGCGGTCCTCGAACACCTCGCCACTATCGAGGTCGACCGCGATCATCTGGCCCGGGCCCAGGCGGCCCTTGGCGAGGACGGTGGACTCGGGGACCGGGACCATGCCCGACTCCGACCCGACGATCAGCAGGCCGTCGTTGGTGCGCGTGTAGCGCAGCGGGCGCAGTGCGTTCCTGTCCATGCCCGCGACCGCCCAGCGGCCGTCGGTCATGGCGAGCGCGGCCGGGCCGTCCCACGGCTCCATGACCGACGCGAGGTAGCGGTACATCGAGGCGTGCGCCGGGGGCGTGTCGCCGCCCTCGTCGAGCGCCTCGGGCACGAGCATCAGCTTGGCGGTGGGGGCGTCGCGGCCCGACCGGCAGATCG
>CAXTFF010000303.1:0-2457 GCA_964243325.1 uncultured Sphingomonas sp. | reverse complement strand
GGCCGAGATGCCGTTCGCCGAGCGGCTGGCGGATCCGATGGGCATGTCCGAGAAGCGGTCGGCGGTGTGCGGGAGCCGGGTCACGGTGGACGTGGACCTGGACGCGGACGGCCGCGTCACGGCGGTCGGGATGCTGGTGCGGGCGTGCGCGCTGGGGCAGGCGGCGGCCGCGGTGCTGGCGGGCTCGGTGGTCGGGCGGACGCCCGAGGAGGTGGCCCGGGCGCGCGACGCGCTGGCGGCGTGGCTGGCGGGCGGCGGCGACACGCCCGCCTGGCCGGGGCTGGCCGTGTTCGATCCCGCGCGGCCGCACCCGGCGCGGCACCCCTCGATCCGGCTGGCGTTCGAGGCGGCGGCGGAGGCGGCCGAGCGGGCTTCGGCGAGGGGTCCCGCGGGCTGATGGAGCACGCGTCCGACCTGCTGCGCGACGGGGCGGTGCTGCTGGCGTTCGGGCTGGCGTGCGTGCTGCTGTTCAGGAAGCTCGGGCTGGGCGCGACCCTGGGCTATCTGGTCGCGGGCGCGCTGGTCGGGCCGCAGCTGCTGGGGCTGGTGGGCGGGGCGGAGTCGATGCTGGGCTTCGCCGAGTTCGGGATCACGCTGCTGCTGTTCCTGGTCGGGCTGGAACTCAATCCGCAGCGGCTGTGGCGGTTGAAGCGCGACATTTTCGGGCTGGGGCTGGCGCAGGTGGCGCTGTGCGGGCTCGGGCTGACGGGGGTGCTGGCGCTGGCGCGGTTCTCGCCCGCCGCCGCGCTCGCGCTGGGGTTGCCGCTGGCGCTGTCCTCGACCGCGCAGGTGCTGCCGATGCTGCAGTCGGTCGGGCGCCTCAGGACGCCGTTCGGCGAGCGGGCGTTCTCGATCCTGTTGTTCCAGGACCTGTCGATCGTGCCGCTGATCGCGATCCTGGCGGCGATGAGCCGGGCGCCCGACATCGCGGACGCGACGCCGGGCTGGGTGGTGGGCGCGCAGACGCTGGCCGCCGTGCTGGGACTGGTGCTGGCGGGGCGGTTCCTGCTGCGGCCGCTGTTCCGGCTGATCGGGCGGCTGGGCGAGCGCGAGATGTTCGTGTTCGCCGGGTTGTTCACCGTGGTCGCGAGCGCGGCGCTGATGGCGTCGCTGGGGCTGTCCACCGCGCTGGGCGCGTTCATCGCGGGCGTGATGCTGGCCGACAGCCCGTACCGGCACGAGCTGGAGGCGGACGTCGAGCCGTTCCGGTCGGTGCTGCTGGGGCTGTTCTTCCTGGCGGTGGGCATGATGCTCGATCTGGACGCGATCGTCGAGCGGCCATTGTTCGTGGCGACGATGGCGGTCGCGGTGATCGGGGTGAAGGCGGGGGTGATCTCCGCGCTCGGCCTCGCGTTCCGGATGGGCTGGCGCGAGGCGCTGGCGCTCGGGCTGCTGCTGAGCCAGGGGGGCGAGTTCGGGTTCGTGCTGTTCGCGCAGGCGCAGGCGGGGCTGCTGATCGAGCCCGCCACCGCGTCGCTGTTCGGGGCGGTGGTGACGGTGTCGATGGCGTTCACGCCGTTCCTGATGAGGTTCACACGCCGCATCCGCGCCGAGCCCGAGCGCGCGGAGGGCGAGATGCCCGAGGGACCTCCGCGCGACGGGGCGAGCGCGCTCGTGATCGGCTACGGCCGGTTCGGGCAGACGGTGGCACAGATGCTGCTGCTCCAGCGGATCACCGTGACGCTGATCGACCGCGATCCGGAGATGATCGAGGCGGCGGGGACGTTCGGGGCCAAGGTCTATTACGGCGACGGCACGCGCATGGACCTGCTGCGCCAGGCGGGCGCGGCCGACGCGCAGCTGCTGATGTTCTGCCCCGACGGCGACGCGATCGACGCGGGGTTCCTGCACGGGGTCGCGGCGGCGTTCCCCAGGGCGTCGGTGTTCGTGCGCGCGTACGACCGGCGGAGCATGGTGAAGATCGGGGACGGGCCCAATGCGGGCGCGGTGCGCGAGGTGTTCGAGTCGGCGGTGTGCATGGCGCGCATGGCGATGGTGTCGCTGGAGATCGACGACGACGAGATCGACCGGGTCGAGGATCGGTACCGGGTACGCGACGCGGGTCGGCTGGAGCGCCAGACGGCGGCGGGCGACGTGCGGATCGAGCTGGAGCGGTTCATCCGCGAGAACCGGCAGGATGTGGAGGGCGCGCGGTGATGTTGCAGGTATTGGCGGCGCTGTCGGGCGCGGTCGCGGTGGCGGCGGGCGCGTACGGCGCGCACGGGGCGCAGGGCAGGGCGGCCGAGTGGCTGAGCACGGGCGCGCAGTATCAACTGGTCCATGCGGTCGCGGCGCTGGTCGCGATGGGGATGGGCGCGCGCGGTGCCGCCTGGGCATTCGTCGCGGGCGGGGCGCTGTTCGCGGGGACGCTGTACCTGATGGCGGCGGGCGCGCCGAAATGGCTGGGCGCGGTGACGCCGATCGGGGGGCTGCTGGTGATCGGGGGGGGGGTTTGGT
>CAXTFF010000302.1:0-2469 GCA_964243325.1 uncultured Sphingomonas sp. | reverse complement strand
AGGTCGTTCGAGTCCATCGCGCGTTCTTCGATGCGCTGGTTGTCGCGGAAGGTGCCCGACTGGCGGAAGAGCTGGTCGACGAGCGTGGTCTTGCCGTGGTCGACGTGGGCGATGATCGCCACGTTGCGGAGGTTCATGCGGTATTCCTGAAAGGGGTCGGCGGCGCGCATAGCGGAAATGCCGCGATGCGGAAAGGGTGTCGCCGACCCCGCCCGGGAGTCGGGGGATCAGCGCATCCGCGCGAGCATCCGCTCGGCGTCGGTCAGGTGCTGACGGACGATGGGCACCGCCGCCTTCGCGGTGGCGCGGAGCGGAGCCACGTCGCCCTGCGCCGCGTAGCCGGTCTGCAGCTCGAGCGCGCCGCGGTGCGACGGCACCTGCTGGCCCAGATAGATCCGGTCGAACTGGTCGGGGGCCGCGGCGTCGAGCTCGGCGATCATCGCGCGGTAGGGCGGCGTCAGGAACGGCGGCGGCGGCGTGACGCCGCCCGCCTTGGCGGCGGCGAGCGCCTGGTTGGTGGTGCCGGTATGATGGTCGATCATCATGGTGGCGTAGCGGCGGACCTGCGGGTCGCGGGACTTCTTCAGGGCCACCTGGCTGGAGCTGATCTCGAACGTGTCGGACTGGCCCGCCTCCATCAGGAACGGCATCGCCTGCGACTTGGCGGGCGCGGACACCGGCGGCGGCTGGAGCTGCGCGGACGCCGGCGCGGCGGCCAGCAGCGCGGCGGCGGAAAGAAGGAGCGATCGTGTCATGGCGTGATCCCGTCGATTTGGGTGGACTACCCGGGGGCAAGCGCGCGAGCCGCGATTGGGTTCCGGCGCGGAATCAAGCCGTTCCCAGCCGGAACCGGACACGGCTCGACCCGTTTCGCCCTCGTTCATCACGCGGGCGGCTCGCCTCGCAACGGAGGAAAGCACATGCCCAACATCAACGGCCGCCGGGCGGCCGCCATCCTCGCCGGGGGCGCGCTGCTCGCGTTCGGCGGCACCGGCGTCGCGCAGATGCGCGGCGCCAACGCGCCGATGGGCCAGCCGGGCGTCCCCGCCAGCGGCGTCAAGCCCGTCGCGTCGAACCAGGCGGTCATCGACGCGCTGATGGCGGCGGGCATGCGCCCTTATCACGTCCTGACCCCGGCCGAGGCGCGGCGCGAGCCGAGCTTCGCCGACGGGGTCAAGATGGTGCTCCAGCGCCAGGGCCGCCCCACGACGCCGCCGCCAGGCGTCAACGCCAGCGACATCCAGGTGCGCGGCGCGGCGGGCAACCTCCACGCCAAACTGTACCGCCCCGCCAACGTCCGCCCGAACGCGCCCATGATCCTGTATTTCCACGGCGGCGGCTGGGTGGTCGCGTCCAGCGAGGTCTATGACGGCGGTGCGCGGGCGCTGGCGCGCGAGACGGGGGCGATCGTCGTGTCGGTCGATTACCGCCTCGCTCCGGAAGCCAAGTTCCCCGCGCAGCATGACGACGCGCTCGCGTCCTACCGCTGGGCGCTCGCCAACGCGCGCACGCTCGGCGCGGACCCGGCCAAGATCGCGCTGGCGGGCGAGAGCGCGGGCGGCAACCTGGCGATCGCCACCGCGATGGCCGCGCGCGACGGCGGCCTCGCCGCCCCGGTCGCGATCCTGGCGGTCTATCCGGTCGCGGGCACCGACCTGAACACGCCGTCCTACCAGGAGAACGCGCAGGCCATGCCGCTCGGCCGCGCGACGATCGGCTGGTTCGTGCACCATCTGGCGCGCACCCCTGCCGACGCGATGGACCCGCGCCTGAACCTGGTCATGGCGAACCTGCGCGGGTTGCCGCCGGTGACGATCGTCGCCGCGCAGATCGACCCGCTCCGCTCGGAGGGCGAAACGCTGGAGACCAGGCTCCGCCAGGCGGGCAACCGCGTCGCCCGCCGCGAGTACCCGCGCGTCACGCACGAGTTCTTCGGCGCGGACGCGGTGATCGCGGAGGCCAAGCAGGCGCAGGCCTATGCGGGCCAGCAACTGCGGGTCGCCTTCGGCCGCTGAGCCGCCCCGGCGGGCGCGGGGCTCCGGTTCCGCGCCCGCCGTACTAGTCGAACAATACACTTGAAGCCCGCGCGCTTCCCCGCCAGAGTCGCCGCTCCACCCGCCGGAGTTCGAGCATGGCCACCGCGACCGAGACGCCGACCCTTGCACCGGAACTGGTGCTGACCCCGCCCGACCCCGTGCCGGTCGTGACCGCGGAGAGGGCGGCGGGGCTGGTGCCCGTCGAGGCGGGCGTGAAGTCCAAGCTGGACGAGCGGGTGGACGGCTTCGTCGCCGACCTGGTCGCGCAGGACGTCAACTCGCCCGAGTTCGGGCGGCGCGTCGACGCGATCACCGCGATGGGGGCCAAGGAGATCCGCGAGGCGGCGGGCCAGTCGAACCGCTTCCTCGACCGCCCGATCCGCGCGATGGACAAGGAGACGGGGGTGGGCAACGACCTGGCCCAGCTCCGCCG
>CAXTFF010000301.1:0-2475 GCA_964243325.1 uncultured Sphingomonas sp. | reverse complement strand
GAGCTACCCCTCCACCATTCGCGTGAAGGACGCGAACGGTCCTCCTCCCCCTCCGGGGGAGGACCGAAAGGGTCTAGCGCTTCTTGCGGCAGGCGTCCGAGCAGTAGATCACGCTGTCCCAGTCGCGGGCCCATTTCTTGCGCCAGGTGAAGGGGCGGCCGCAGGCGGGGCAGGTCTTGGTGGGGAGGTTCTGCTTCTTCACGCCGTTGGGCATCAGCGGGGCTCCCCGTCCAGGAACGCGGCCATGTCGGCGAGGTCGACGGTGCGGTCGAGGAAGGTCCGGCCGATCCCGCGCGTGAGCAGGAAGGGGAGGACGCCGCCGCCCGCCTTTTTGTCGTGGCGCATGTGGTCGACCAGGCGTGACCCCGAAGCCGTGACGCCCGGGAGGCCGTCGGGCAGGTCGACCGCGCGGAGGTGCGCCGCGACGCGGTCGGCGTCGGCGGGCGGGCACAGGCCCAGGCGGACCGAGTAGCGGAACGCCAGCGCGCAGCCGGCGGCGACCGCCTCGCCGTGGAGGAGCGTGCCGTCGAACCCGGCCTCGGCTTCGAGCGCGTGGCCGAAGGTGTGGCCGAGATTGAGGAGCGCGCGCAGGCCGGTGGTCTCGTGTTCGTCGGCCGCGACGATCCGCGCCTTGGCCGCGACCGAACGGGCGACGGCGTGGGCGCGGGCGGCCGGGTCGCCGGCGAGCAGCGTGGGGCCGTCCGCCTCGCACCAGGCGAAGAAGTCGGGATCGTCGATCAGGCCGTATTTGACGATCTCGGCGTAGCCGGCGCGGAGTTCGCGTGAGGGCAGGGTGCCCAGCACCTCCGGGTCGATCAGGACCAGGCGTGGCTGATGGAACGCGCCGATCAGATTCTTGCCCGCGCGCGCGTTGATCCCGGTCTTGCCGCCGACCGACGAATCGACCTGCGCCAGAAGCGTGGTGGGGACCTGGACGAGACCGCATCCGCGCTTCAGGATCGCGGCCGCGAAGCCGACGAGGTCGCCGACCACGCCGCCGCCGAGCGCGACGACGTGATCGCCGCGCTCCACGCCCAGGTCGAGCAGGCGGTCGCACAGCGCCTCCAGCGAGGCCCAGCCCTTCGCGCCCTCGCCGGCGGGGACGATCACCGCCTCGGTCGCGATCCCGGCGGCGTGGAGCGACCTTTCCAGCGTGGCGAGATGCGGGGGGACGTTGGCGTCGGCGACCACCATCAGCCGCCGCCCGCGCGCGAGCGGGGCGAGGTGGTCGCCGGCGCGCCCGAGCAGGCCGGGCTCGATCACGACCGGATAGGCGCGGTCGCCCAGCGCGACGGTGATCGTCGTCACTTGCCGATCGCCTTGAGGATGGCGGACACGGTCGCCTCGTGCGGGGCCTGCTGGCTCGACACGCGCAGGTGCGCCTCGGCGTAGATCGGGTTGCGGACGCGGGCCAGGTCTTCCAGCACCTGCCGCGGGTCGCGGCCGCGCAGGAGCGGGCGGGTGTCGCGGCGCTTCACGCGGCCGACCAGCACCGCCGGATCGGCGTCGAGCCATATGACCAGCGCGCCCTGCAGCATCAGCGCGCGGGTGGCCGGATCGACGAACGCGCCGCCGCCCGTCGCGATGATCTTGGGGACGCCATCCATCAGCCGGGCGATGACCCGGCGCTCGCCGTCGCGGAAATAGGGTTCGCCGAACCGGTCGAAGATCTCGGCCACCGACATGGCCGCCGCCGTCTCGATCTCGGCGTCGGCGTCGACGAAGGGCAGGCGCAGCCGGTTGCCGAGACGGCGGCCCACGGTGGTCTTGCCGACGCCCATCAGCCCGACCAGCACGATCGGGCCGCCGGTCCAGGCGGTGGCGGGGGGCGGTTGGGCGGCGCTTTGCAACATGGATGAGGCCGCTATACAGCCCAGGTGCCGGGCGGCAAAAGGTCGCGGCGGCCATCGTCGGCGTAAAGGGTGTTTCGTCCATGTCCCGTCCCGTTCTCCTGCTCGTCGTGATCCTGGCGGTCGTGGTGGGCGGCCTGTTCCTGCTCGCGGGCCGCGCGACCGAGCGGCCGCTGACGCCCGTCGAGAAGAGCGTGTCGCTTGCGAACCTCACATAAGGGACAGGTCTGCGCGCTCGCGCTGCTGATCGCGGGCGCGGGCGTGGCGCAGGACCGGCCCGAATCGATCCTGCCGCCCGGCTTCGGCGATCCCGCGCCCGCGCCGGCGCCGACCCCCGCGCCGACCGCGCGGCCGACTCCGGCGCCGGGCGGCGGCCTCGTCCAGCCGGTACCGCCGGAGAACGGGTCGCCCGGGCCCGCGCCGTCTCCGTCGCCGAGCGGGACGCCGACCGCGACGCCGTCGCCGATCGACCCGGCGATCCTGGCGGAATACGAGATGCCCGCCTTCGCGCGGCGGTCGCTCGCGTCGATCGGACCGGCGGGGCCGGGCGAGGGCGCGCTGGGGGCGGAAGCCTGGGGAAGCGCGGACGGCGTGTTCGTGCAGGGGTTGATGCGGCGGCTGGACG
>CAXTFF010000300.1:0-2481 GCA_964243325.1 uncultured Sphingomonas sp. | reverse complement strand
GCGGACGACCGCGATGGCGGTGTACTGGCGCGCGAGATAGGCCTGCGCGCCTTCCTGGATGGCGCTCGCGATGTCCTGCATCCGGGCGTTGCCGGGGGACAGGCTGAGGATCTGGCGGCTGGTGACGACGCCGTAGAGCACGGCGAGGACGCCGCACAGCATCGCGAGATAGACGATGGTCATGCCGGTGAGCTTCCTTCCCTATGGTACCGCCCGGGTTTTCCCGGATCGCTATGGGCAGGAGGCTATGGCGCTCGCCCGGCGGGCGCAAGGGGGCTGTGCTCGTAGCCGAGCGTCCCGGGAAGGGGCAGCGGCTCGCCCGCGTGCGTCAGCGCGAGGCCGCACCCGGGGGCGAACGCGCCGAGCCGGGCGGCGGCGACCGGGGGCGCGTAGCCGGGCGGCGCGGCGAAGAGCAGCTGGTAGTCGTCGCCGGCGGTCGCGGCGGCGAGGCGGCTCGCGCGGGTGTCGCCGCGGTGGGCGGCGTAGGCCGGGGACAGCGGGACGGCGGCGAGGTCGATCGCGACGGCCAGCCCGCTCGCGTCGGCCATGCGCGCGGCGTCGAGGAGCAGCCCGTCCGACACGTCGCTCATCGCGTGGACCCGGGGAGCGAGCGCGCGGCCCTCGGCCAGGCGGGACGCGGGGCGGCGATAGGCGGCGAGCAGCTCGGGCGGGCCGGGTTCGCCGCGCGCGATGGCGAGCCCCGCGCCCGCATCGCCGATCGGGCCGGTGACCCATAGCGCGTCGCCCGCCAGCGCGCCGGTCCGCGACGGAGCCGCGGCGTCGCGGCCGAGCGCGGTCAGCGTGAGGACCCGCGGAGCGCCGCGCGGCAGGGTGACGGTGTCGCCGCCGATCAGCGGGCAGGCGTAGTTCCGTAACGCCAGGCCCAGGCCGTCGAGGAAGGCGCGGTCCCAGGCGGGATCGCCGAGCGGATAGTTGAGCAGCGCGCCCTCCGGCGTCGCGCCCTTGGCGGCCAGGTCGGACAGGTTCACCGCCAGCAGCTTCCACGCCACGTCGCCGGGCGGGTCGTCGGGCAGGAAGTGGACGCCCTCGACCAGCGTGTCGGTGGTGAGGACGAGGCCGCCGACGACGGCGGCGTCGTCGCGCAGGTCGCGCGCGCCCGGGTGGAGCGGCATCGTGCGAAGGAGCGCTAGCAGGTCGGACTCGGTCACCGCGCGCCCTATAGGCCCGGGGGGGCGACGTGTCCCGGCTTGGGCGGGGAGAGGACGGGCGGTAGCCGGCCCGGGCGGCTAGGCGGCGTCGCGGCGCGGCGCGCGCTTGCGATCGCCCTCCAGCGCGCTTTCGGCGAGCGCCTGGAGTTCGGCGGTCAGTTCCTTCCAGCGGCTCGCCTCGATCAGCTCGGACGCGCTGCGGACCTCCAGGTTGGCGATGCGGCGCAGCGCCGTGTCGCGCAGCGTCGCCGCGCCGCGCAGGGCGACGACATGGCCGCTCAGTTCCTGGACGAGTTGCGTGATGGACTGGAGCGTGCCGATCGTGGTGCCCGCGGCCCGCTCGGCCTCGTGGTCGCCGGTGACCTGCTTGAGCGCGGTCACGGCCTTGGCGGCCACCTCGACGAGTTGGCTGGGATCGATCCTGGTCGCGACGGTCATGGAGCCTCCGGGTTTGTCCGGTCCGCCTGATAGCGCGGCGTGGTTAACGTATCGTTCGGCGTCCGTGGGATCGAGGCCGGCCATCCGTCGGGCCGGCGCGGCGATCGGGAGCGGTATGGCCGTCGACCGAAGAGCGCGACCGGCCGGAAAATTATGTTGTGTCAGTTTGGAACTAATCACGGATTGTATAAAATCACTGCTCGGCGACATGTCAAAAGCCGCGTTCTTCTGCTAGGGCGAGCCTAGAGAAAAGAGGGGCGGCAAGATGTCGATCTTGATGTGGTTCGCGGTTGCTTGGCTCGCGTCGTCGGTGACGGTCATGCTGGCGTTCTATGGAACGCGCTATTCGGGGCGGCTCGCCGACTTCCTGTTCGGGCAGACCGGGTCGACCAACGTCCACCGGCTGGAAGCGCGCGCCGAGCGCGACGCGGGCGCGCCCGAGCGGCTGGGGGCCTAGACGCCTCCCGGGCGGTCGAGGCGCGCGCCGTCGAGCGCCAGCGCACGGCGTTCGACCTCGGTCCGTTCGACCAGCTTTTCCGCGCGGGTACGGCCGTGCGCGGCGCGATTGGCGGCGGCCTGAGCTTCGGCCCGGTCGCGCGCCCTGGCCTTCCTGGCGCGGCGGAGGTTGACGACCTCGCCCACCCCTATTTCCGAGACTCGCTCCCGCGAACCTCCTTGGCGATCGCGTCGAGCAGGCCGTTGACGAAGCCGGACTCGCGGCGGTCGTAAAAGGCGTGGGCGACGTCGACATATTCGCTGATCGCGACGCCGACGGGCACGTCGGCGCGGGCGAGGAGCTCGTAGGCACCGGCGCGCAGGATGGCCTGGATCGGCTTGTCGGGGCGCGGCAGGCGCCAGCCCTTCTACAGGTGGC
>CAXTFF010000299.1:0-2494 GCA_964243325.1 uncultured Sphingomonas sp. | reverse complement strand
ACAATCTCGACGTCGAACGGCCGGGCGAGGTGACGGCGCAGCTCGATCAGCGCGCGCGGGTCGGCACCCTCGCGCAGGCCGATGGTGAGCGGACCGTCGACGCCGGTGTGGCGCAGCACGGTGCCGAAACGGCGGGCGAACAGGTAGGGGATCGCCGGGACGGGCACGATCGGCGCGACTTGCGGCGCGGCGATCACGCGGTCGGCGGCGAGACTATCGGCGGCGAGGTCGAGCGTGTCCGCCTCGGTCGCATGGGCGGCGGGGAGGATGCCGAGCGCCTCGTCGCCGTCGTCGCCCCCGCGCCGGATCAGCACGTCGCGTTCCGTCGCCGCGCCGCCAAAGGCGAGCGCGCCGGACAAGGGTGCGGTGCGTGGATCGGTCACGGCCGGACCATACGCCCGTACGCCCTCCGCGCGAAGGCGTGAAACCGCCCGCTCACCGCGTCCGCACCCGCGTGGTGGTCGTCGTCGGTCGCAGCTGCACCGGCGCGGCGATGTTCGGGTCCTCGATGTTGCCGGGGATCGGCGCGGACGGGATCGGGGGCGCGGCACCCATATAGTCGCGCACCAGTTGGTCGATCGACGGCTCGCTGTTCGGGATCGCGTAACCCTGCAGCTGGCGGAGATAGCCGTAACGCTGCTCGGTCAGCCGCCTGCTGTCGGCGGCGGTGCGCAGGATCGTCGGGCGGATGAACACCATCAGGTTGGTCTTGGTCCGCGACCGCGCCTTGGAGCGGAACAGCGCGCCGATCCCGGGCAAGTCGCCCAGGAACGGGATCTTCTCGATCGTGCGGCGCTCCGAATCGTCGAGCAGCCCGCCGATGACGACGATCTGGCCGTCGTCGACGACGAACGTGTTCTCGATCGCGCGCTTGTTGAGGATCAGCTCGCTGTTGTCGGCCGACACCGGCCCGGCGATCGAGCTGACCTCCTGGCGCAGTTGCAGCTTGATCGCGCCCGAGCTGTTGATCTGGGGCCGCACGTCGAGCTGGATGCCGACATTCTCGCGCTGGACCGTGCGGAACGCGTTGTCGAAATTGTTCGACAGCGCCTGGCCGGTGGTGATCGGGATCTCCTGGCCCACCAGGATCGACGCCTGCTGGTTGTCCAGCGTGATCAGGTGCGGCGCCTGGAGGAGGTTGGACGCCGTGTCGCTTTTGACCGCATTGATGATCGCGCCGAACACGGTGTTGCCGATCGTCCCCCCGAACCCGGCGAAGCCGCCCGTGCTGCCCAGGATCGATTGGATCGCGGACTGCGCGAGCTGATCGCTCGCGGCGTTGTTGGTGCCGGTGGTGACCACGCCGTCGCTGACGATCGTCTGTTCCTGGCCGAGCGCGCGCGCGCCGATCGCGCCGGCGATGGTCAGGATGTTGGGCGCCGTGTTGGCGTAGGTCGACGCCGCGAACGCGCCGCCCGACAGGTTGCCGAGCAGGAACTGCGCCCCCAACGCTTGCGCGGTCGCGTCCGACACCTCGGCGATGATCGCCTCCACCAGCACCTGCTCGCGCCGGGTGTCGAGCTGGGCGATGACCTCGTTCAGCTGGCGCTGGATGTCGGCGGGCGCGGCGATGACGATCGCGTTCGCGCCCGCGAAGCGTGACCACGGCGGCGGTGCGACCCCCTTGCGTCGAGATGGCGGGCTCGCCCCCGGTCTGCCCGCCGCCGGACGCGGCCTGGACGGGCGGCGGCGACGACGGCGCGACGCCCGCGCTATTGTTCGCGCCGCCGCCGCCGCCGCCGCCGCTGTTGCCGAAGCTGCCGCGGCCCAGCGTCTGCTGCGTCGGCTGGTCGGGCGTCTGGCCGACGAGCTGCTGCAGGACGGGCAGCAGCTGCTCGGCGTCGGCGTTCTGGAGGAACACGACCTTGATCTCGGTCCCGTTCCTCGCCTTGCGGTCGAGTTCGGCGGCGATGGCGGCCAGGCGCGCGACGGTGGGCGCGTCGCCCCTGAGCGCGATCGAGTTGGCGCTTTCGACCGCGACGACCGACGCGCTCTGCCCGCCCGGCGCGCCCCCCTGCCCGCCCGCCTGGCCCAGCGCCTGCAGCGCGGCGGCGATCTCGCGCGCGCCCGCGTTCTGCAGCGTGACGACGCGCGTCGAGGCGTTGTCGGTGTCGACCTGGCGCAGCACTTCGCGGATGCGCCGGATGTTGTCGGCGAAATCGACGAGCACGAGCGAGTTGCCCGCGCGGTTGGCGGTGGCCGATCCTTGCGTGCTGACGAGCGGGCGCACCGTGTCGAGCGCGGACTGCGCGTCGACCGAACGCAACCGCACGATCTCGGTCACGAAGCTGTTGCGCGACGCGCCCGCCGATCCGACGCGCGTGGGTTGCGTCGCGGCTCCCTCGAGCGGCTGGACCCGGAACGCGCCGTTGCCGGTCGGCACCGCGATCAGGTTGTTCGACCGCAGCGTCGACAGGAACACCTCCAGATATTCGGTGCGCGACAGCGGCCGGTCGGTGACGACCGTCACCTTGCCCTGCACCCGGCTGTCGAT
>CAXTFF010000298.1:0-2502 GCA_964243325.1 uncultured Sphingomonas sp. | reverse complement strand
GCTCTGGGCGGTCCGGGCGTCCAAGGCTTCGGCGGCGCGGTAGAGGGCGTTGAGGGCGACGACGGGGACGAACATCGGGCGGCCCGCCGCGTCGAGCGGGCGGATGTCGGCGTGGGGGAGCGCCGCGACCGCGCGGAAGCTGCGGCTCTCGCCCGGCGCGAGCGCGAAGGGCGGCGTCGCGGGGCGGGTGATCGGCGCGGCGTGGAAGGCGGCGAGGTCGACGTCCTGGCCGGCGTGGGCGCTCAGCAGGCGGACGCCGACGCGGATACCTTGCGCGGGCGCGTCGCCGGTGTTGGTCACGCGGATCTCGCAATCGACGGTGGCGCTCAGCAGGTTGATCCCGGCGCGGGTGGGGCGGAGGTCTAGCGCCAGGCGGGCGCGGGGCGCAGGCGGCGGTGGGGGAGCGGCGGCGATCGGCTCGGCGGGTTCGGGCAGCGCGAGCGGCTCCGGATCGCGGCGGCGGCGGAGCGCCAGCCAGCCGCCTAGCAGCGCGAGCGCGCCGCCGCCCAGCCACCAGGGCCAGGTGGATGTGTCGCCGGTGGCGGTCGGTGCCGGCGGCGCGGTCGGGGTCGGGCTGGCCAGCGGTTCGGGTGTGGGCGCGGTCGTGGGTGCGACCGGGACGGCGGCGGTCGCCTCGAGGGCCGGAGTAGAGGTCGGCTCGGGAGCCGGGGCTACGGTCGGCGTAGGACGCGGGCGCGGTGTCGCTCGCGGGACGGGCGTGGCGGCGGGTGACGGCGTCGGTAGGACCACCGGGGGTGGCGTCGCGATCGGCGGCGCGGGCGTCGGGCTAGGCGTGGGCGTCGGCCGGGGTACGCCGGGCAGGCTGAACCGCTCCAGCCCGGGGATCGAGGGCAGCGGGGTCTGCGGGGCTGTCTGGGCGGCGAGCGGCGCGAAGCCGACCGCGGCGGCCGACAGGGCGGTGGTGATGAGGGCGCGCCGCCGGGTCGGTGGCATAGGGTGGGCTCCGTGGCTTGGGGGCCGGGCCGGCGGCGGCGTCGACCGGCGGCGGGCTGGATCGGCCGTCCCTATAGCGGCGGGGTCCCCCGAGTCGATGCCCGGCCGCCCCGCCCCGCCGCGCCGATCCTTGCCATCCGGTTGACGAGGCGGGCGCCGAGTCCTATCTGAAGTCTTCACCGCGATTCCCGAGAAATGACGCGCCGTCGCGCAGCGTGTCGTACGGATGGGGGTCGATGGTTTCTTGGACGCCGCAAGCCGACGCACCCGGTGCGATCGGCCTTTCGGCGTCCTAAGCTGCGTCCGATCCGGGGGCTCCCGGTTAGAGATCTACGGCTGTTGAGGCGAAATATCACATGGCGACCAAGGCGATCGACGGCGGCTCCGCGCGGCGCGACCAGAACAGCGGCACGGCCAAGCGCCGCATCCGCAAGATCTTCGGCAACATCCACGAAGTCGTGCAAATGCCCAACCTGATCGAGGTGCAGCGCGAGAGCTACGAGCAGTTCCTGCGTTCGGACAAGTCGATCGGCCATGTGTCGGGCCTGGAGAAGACGCTGCGCTCGGTCTTCCCGATCCAGGATTTCGCGGGCACCGCCTATCTCGATTTCGACGATTACGTGCTGGAGGAGCCCAAGTTCGACGTCGAGGAATGCCGCCAGCGCGGCATCACCTATGCCGCGCCGATGCGCGTGACGCTGCGCCTGACCGCGTTCGAGGTCGATCCGGACACCGAGGCCAAGTCGGTGATCGATATCAAGGAGCAGGACGTGTACATGGGCGACATGCCGCTCATGACGGGGAACGGCACTTTCTTCATCAACGGCACCGAGCGCGTGATCGTGTCGCAGATGCACCGATCCCCTGGCGTCCTGTTCGACCATGACCGCGGCAAGACGCACGCGTCGGGCAAGTACCTGTTCGCCGCGCGCGTGATCCCGTACCGCGGGTCGTGGCTCGATTTCGAGTTCGACGCCAAGGACATCGTCAACGTCCGCATCGACCGGAAGCGCAAGCTGCCCGTCACCGCCTTGTTCTATGCGCTGGGGATGAACTCGGAGGAGATCCTCAACGAGTTCTACAACCGCGTCACCTACGTTCGCGGCACGGGCGGGTGGAAGATCCCGTTCGCGGCCGAGAATTGGCGCGGCGTGAAGCCCGCCTACGATATCGTTGACGGCAATTCGGGCGAGGTCGTGTTCGCGGCCGGGCAGAAGATTTCCCCACGCGCTGCCAACAAAGCCGCCAAGGACGGGCTCACGGAGCTGCTGATACCGACGGAGGAGATCTTCGGGCGCTATTCGGCCTATGATCTCATCAACGAGACGACGGGCGAGATCTATGTCGAGGCGGGTGACGAGATTTCGCCGGAGAACCTGGACAAGCTCGACCGCGCGGGGATCGAGCGGATCGAGCTGCTCGACATCGACCACGTGTCTACGGGCCCTTGGATCCGGAACACGCTCAAGGCGGACAAGGCGGAGGAGCGCGAACAGTCGCTGTCCGACATCTACCGCGTGATGCGCCCCGGCGAGCCGCCGACGCTGG
>CAXTFF010000297.1:0-2513 GCA_964243325.1 uncultured Sphingomonas sp. | reverse complement strand
GTCCATGTCCATGTCCCCGCGCCGGTTCAGGCCGCGGCGACGCCCGAGGAACCCGCACCCGTCGCCATGCCCGCCCCGACCTTTCCCGACACGCGCGCCGCGCCCGCGCCGACCGCCGCCGCATCCGCCAAGCCCGCCGATCCGATCGTCTCGCCCGCCGCGGTCGACGCGACCCGCGGCGCGCTCGATTCGCTGTCGCGGCTGCTGGTCAAGCCCGACCCGCAAGGCGACGGAACGCTGGAGGGGCTGGTGCGCGACATGCTGCGCCCCCTGCTGAAGGAGTGGCTCGACGCCAACCTGCCCGACATGGTCGAGGCGATGGTGTCGCGCGAGATCGCCCGGATCTCCGGCCAGCAGCGCTGAGGGTGGCGGCGCTCACGCCCGCTCGCTAAGCGCGGGCCATGAGCGAACTGCCCAAGACCTTCGATCCCGCCGAAATCGAATCCCGCTGGTACCGGCATTGGGAGGAGAACGGCCTGTTCCGCCCCGACCGGCCGGGCGCGGAGCCGTGGACGATCGTCAACCCGCCGCCCAACGTCACGGGGTCGCTGCATGTCGGGCACGCGCTCGACAATACGTTGCAGGACATCCTGGTCCGCCATGCGCGGTTGAAGGGCCGCGACGCGATGTGGGTTGTCGGGACCGACCATGCGGGCATCGCTACGCAGATGGTGGTCGAGCGCAGGCTGGCGGCCGACGGCGTGAAGCGCACCGACCTGACGCGCGACGAGTTCGTGGCCAAGGTGTGGGACTGGAAGGCGGAAAGCGGGGGCGAGATCACCGGGCAGCTCCGCCGGCTCGGCTGTTCCATGGACTGGGCCAACGAGCGGTTCACGATGGACGCCCGCTTCTCGGCCGCCGTGGTCAAGGTGTTCGTCCAGTTGCACCGCGAGGGGCTGCTCTACCGCGACAAGCGGCTGGTGAACTGGGACCCGGGGCTGAAGACCGCGATCAGCGACCTGGAGGTCGAGCAGCGCGAGGTGCGGGGAAGCTTCTGGCACTTCCGGTACCCGCTCGAGGACGGGAGCGGCCACATCGCGATCGCGACCACGCGGCCCGAGACGATCCTGGGCGACGGCGCGGTGGCGGTGAACCCGGCCGATGAACGCTACGCGCATCTGGTGGGCAAAAGGTGCCTGCTGCCGATCGTGAACCGGTCGATCCCGATCATCGCCGACGAGTACGTCAAGATGGACTTCGGATCGGGCGCGGTGAAGATTACCGCGGCGCACGACCACAACGATTACGAGGTGGCCCGGCGGCACCCGGAAGCGGGCATCCCGCTCATCAACCTCCTGAACGCCGACGCGACGATGAGCGACGCTTGCCCGCCGGAGTACCGGGGGCTCGACCGCTACGCCGCGCGCGCCAAGGTGGTGGCGGATTTCGAGGCGATTGGGCTGCTCGACAAGGTCGAGGAGCATGTCCACCAGGTCCCCTACGGCGACCGGTCGGGGGTGGTGATCGAGCCGTGGCTGACCGACCAGTGGTACGTGGACGCGGCGACGCTGGCGAAGCCCGCAATCGAGGCGGTGCGGTCGGGGGCGATCCGCATCGTGCCCAGGACGTGGGAGAAGACGTTCTTCAACTGGATGGAGAACATCCAGCCCTGGTGCGTCTCGCGGCAACTGTGGTGGGGGCACCGGATACCGGCCTGGTACGCCGAGGACGGGCGCGTGTTCGTGGCGGAGACTCTGGCGGAGGCTCAGGCGGAGGCGGGCGAGGGGATCGCGCTCGCCCAGGACGAAGACGTGCTGGACACGTGGTTCTCGTCGGCGCTGTGGCCGTTCGCTACGCTGGGCTGGCCGGAGGCGCAGGCGGAAAGCTTCTCCTCTTCAGAGGACGGGTCTGGGGAGGAGGACGCCGGGCGCGATGCGGGGTCCGCCGGTTCCGACTCACAAGCGGCGTTCCCCTCCCCAAATCCTTCCCCTGAAGGGGAGGGGCTTACCCGTCCGACCCTCCACGGCCGTTATCCCAACGACGTGCTCGTGTCGGGCTTCGACATCCTGTTCTTCTGGAACGCGCGGATGATGATGCAGGGGATGCATTTTCTCGGCGAGGTGCCGTTCCGGACGCTCTACCTGCACGGTCTCGTCCGCGCGGCGGACGGGTCGAAGATGTCGAAGTCGAAGGGCAACACGGTCGATCCGCTCGGGCTGATCGACCGGTACGGCGCGGACGCGCTCAGGTTCTTCATGGCGGCGATGGAGAGCCAGGGCCGCGACATCAAGATGGATGAAAAGCGGGTCGAGGGCTACCGCAACTTCGCGACCAAGCTGTGGAACGCGTGCCGCTTCGCGCAGGCGAACGGCATCGGCGGGTCGACCACCTTGGAGCCGCCGCCCGCGACGCTGGCGGTCAACAAGTGGATCGAGGCCGAGCTGATCCGCACGGTGGAGGCGGTCGACCTGGCGCTGGCCGAGTTCCGCTTCGACGCGGCGGCGAACGCGATCTACCAGTTCACCTGGAGCCGGTTCTGCGATTGGTACCTGGAACTGATCAAGGGGCAGGTG
>CAXTFF010000296.1:0-2597 GCA_964243325.1 uncultured Sphingomonas sp. | reverse complement strand
TGATCAGGACGAGAACCGCCAGGGGAAGGCAGGCACCCCTCTCGTTGTCGTGACGCCAAGCGGCCCACAAAAGCAGGACGACGGCTGCGCCGACATAGCCGACAGGGCCGAATAGCGCTCCAGCAATGGTTATGCTCGCCAAGCCAACCCCTAGCGAAGCCGCCCAACGCTGTATGCTTTCTCGAGTCAGAAACGCTCCTGGGTCAGGGTGAGAGGGGCAAGGGTGACACCCTGATCGACAGCGTACCTTCCCTCAGAGACATCACAAGCGAGCTGGCCACAAACGCCTTGCCGCAGGTCCCGGAATGGCGGACGCTCCTGCCCTGACCGAATGGGGAGCATCTAGGCCGATGACGCTGTCGCGGAGGGACCAGTTGCGCTGGCTGGCCGCCCTGCCGTTCGCCTCGATCGCGAGCCATTCCCTGGCAACCGGGGCGAACGCGCTGGTCGGCACGTGGTCGGGCATGGTCGAGGACGATGCCGGGCGGGTGCATCGCTTCCGGCTCGTCGTCACGCCCGAAGGCGAGGTGGCTCTATATGCGATCGACATCGGCCTGGTCGACGCGCGGGCCACCAAGGTCGACCTGAACGGGTCCGCGATCAACTTCGAATGGGCGTCGCTGGGCGTCACGGTGCGAGGCGCGCTTGTCGGTCGCGATCGTATCGATGCCGTCGTCGCCTCTCCGGAAGGGGAGACCCAAAAGGCGACGATCCTTCGCGGGGACCTCTACCCCGTCGCCATCACCACATTACCACCCGGTCCAATGACGCGCGACCGCCTGCGCTCGCTCCTGCTGCTCTCGCAAGCGCCCGCGATCGGCGTGGGATGGGCGTTCGAGCGAGGCTCCCGAACCGTGCTCGTGGACGGCGTCCGCTCGATCGGAGCACCCGCGCGCGTCACGGAGTCCGACGCCTGGCACATCGGGTCCGACACGAAGTCGATGACCGCCACCCTGGTCGCGCGTCTCGTCGAAGCCGGTCGTCTGCGTTGGACCAGGACGGTCGGCGAGCTGCTGTCGCCGGTCGTTCCGGATATCAGGGCCGACTACGGGCAGGCCACCCTGGTCGATCTGCTCAGCCACCATGCCGGTCTGCCCCGAGACGCGCGCACAGGTGCGATCACCTTCACGACCGGCCGCCTGAAGGACGCCCGCGCCGAACGCCTCGCCTATGCGCGGCTGGTCCTGGCGCAGGCTCCGGTCGCGGCTCCCCGCACCACCATGAACTACAGCAACGCCGGGTACGTCGTGGTCGGCGCCATGCTCGAACAAGCCATGGGCGCGCCGTGGGAGAAGCTGATCGCCCAACATCTGTTCGCCCCCTTGGGGATGGGGAGCGCCGGCTTCGGCCCTCCCGCCACGCCGGGACGGATCGACGCGCCCGTCGGACATGCGCGCCGCCGCGACAACAAGCTGCACCCCTGGACGAATCCGGCCGTCGCGGACCTGCCGACCGTGGTCGGGCCCGCGGGTCTGGTCCATGTCTCGCTGGG
Source organism: uncultured Sphingomonas sp. (assembly GCA_964243325.1). Lineage (GTDB taxonomy): Bacteria > Pseudomonadota > Alphaproteobacteria > Sphingomonadales > Sphingomonadaceae > Sphingomonas. The sequence continues at coordinate 1,105 of CAXTFF010000296.1, read as the reverse complement.
CGATCTGCTCGTCTATCTCGAAGCGCATCGCGACCGGCCGGAGCGCCTGCTGACCAGGGCCGGGTGGGACAAGCTCCAAACACCGCCCTTCGGCGACGGTTCCGCCCTTGGCTGGGGCGTGGACGGGAATGGAAGCCTCTCCCACGGAGGCTCCAACGGCATGTGGTTCGCGAACGTATCGGTCGATCGGCCATCCGGGACGGTGTTCGCCGGGGTGCTCAACGCTGCGACCCCGCAATCCATTTCGGTGCTTCAGCAAGCCCTTGGAGCGGCGCAACTCTCCAAGAGGCATTCGGTTGTGAAAGCTGAGAACGGCTGATCGGCTGAAGGAGGTGCGAACTCTCGTGTATCGAGGCGCTTTTCCCGCCGTGATGTCGTAATCGAACGGTTGTGACGCACCGCCCGCCTCCCGACCATGCGACGGGATGGTCGCGTCGCAACCTCCAGACCGACCGTACGATCCGAGTTCCCTTTTCGTTCGCTTGATCCTACATCTGGCGCATGGCCCGCCCGCATAAACGCTACGTCTGCCAGGCCTGCGGGTCGGTATCCTCGCGCTGGCAGGGGCAGTGCGCCGACTGTTCGGAATGGAACACGATCGTCGAGGAAGCGCCCTCGGTCGCGGCGACGCCGTTCGGGGCCAAGCACGACCTGCAGGGCGGCGGGCGCGCGATCGCGATGACCCAGCTCGATTCGGAAGTGAAGCTTCCCGACCGCATGACGACGGGGATCGCCGAGCTCGACCGGGCGATGGGCGGGGGGTTCGTGGAGGGGTCGGCGACGCTGTTCGCGGGCGATCCGGGGATCGGCAAGTCGACGCTGCTGCTCCAGGCGGCGGCCAAGCTGGCGATCGCGGGCAGGCCGGTCGCCTACGTCTCGGGCGAGGAGGCGGCGGACCAGGTGCGGCTCCGCGCGCGGCGATTGGGGCTGGGGTCCGCGCCGGTCCGCCTCGCCGCCGCCACCTCGACGCGCGACATCCTGACGACGATGAGCATGGGGCCGCCGCCCGCCCTGCTGGTGATCGATTCGATCCAGACCATGCATTCGGACCTGATCGAGGGGGCGCCCGGCACCGTCAGCCAGGTGCGGGCGTCGGCGCAGGAAC
>CAXTFF010000295.1:701-2610 GCA_964243325.1 uncultured Sphingomonas sp. | reverse complement strand
GCGTTGCTGAGCCCGTACTGGAACTGCGTGATCCCGTTCGCCGCGCACGCCGCCTGGATGCTCGCGGGCACGAAGGGGTTGGAGCATTGCAGCGTCAGCCCCGTTTTGGCGGCACCGGGATTGGGCTGAAGGCTGGATTTCACCTGCGCGATGTTGACGGTCGCGTAGATCTCGTTGTCCTGGTCGAGATCGAAGCCGATCCGGCCATAACCGTTGATCCGTTCGAGCGAGGCCTTGATTGTGGTGCCGATGCCGACATTGCCCGACAGGTCGCCGCCGACGCAGAACCCGCCCGATGCGAAGCAGTTGCTGACGTTGCCCGCCGCGTTGCGCGCCGGTACGCCGTTCGATCCGTATTGGAACTGGAACGGATTGCCGTTGACGTCGAACGCGGTGCCCTGAAGCGGTCCGGCGGAGATCAGGCCGTACTTGGTGTACTGATAGGCCTGCGCATGGTCGCGGTAGAGATATTGCGGCGAGGTGCTGTTCAGGACACCCGTGTTCAGCAGCGTCGATGTCCGATACCAGTCGCGGCTTCCGGGCGCGTCCTCGCCGTAGCCGCCGGCCGGTACCCCGGCCTCGCTGTCGTACTCGCCGCTGACGATCAGATGGAGGCGATCGTTCATGAACGACTTCCCCGCCGCGACCTGGAACAGCGCGTTCTCGTCGTCGCCGTAGGTGGTGATGCCGAACTGCGCGTTGGCCTTGATGCCCTCGAACCGCTTGTCGGTGATGAAGTTGACCACACCGCCGACCGCGTCCGACCCGTAGGAGGCGGACGCGCCGCCGGTCACCACGTCGACCCGCTGCACCAACAGCTGGGGAAACAGGCTGATGTCGGGGACGCCCGTGACGTTGGCCCCGACCACGCGCTGGCCGTCGAGCAGGGTCAGGGTGCGGATCGTGCCGAGCCCGCGCAGCGAGAAGGAGCTGAGCCCCTGCTGCCCGCTCGACGTGCTGTTGGTGCCCGTCGTGGCGCCCGTCGACCCCTGGATCGAGGGCAGTTGCGCGATGGTGTTGAAGATGTTGGGCTGCGCGTTCTGCGCGATCTGCTCGGCCCCGATCACCGTCGTCGGCGTGGGCGCGTTGTAGCCGCTCGACCGGATGCGCGAGCCGGTGACGACGACGTCGGCCTGCGTCGCCGGCTCGTCCGGCTCCTCGCGCGCGGTGGTCGGCCGGGTGAGCAGGTCGGGGCCGGCCGGGTCGGCGCTCTGGGTGCTGGCGGGCAGGCCGTCGGCCGCGACGGGCGGCTGCCCCGCCGGCGGCACGGCGGAGGCCGGCGCGTCCTGCGCATGCGCGACGCCGCTCGCGAACAGCGCCGTCGCGCCGCAAAGAAGCATGCGGCGCATCCGACCGGCCGACGATGCGCTTGCCCGGCCCGCGGTCCCGATTGTCATGTGATGTCCCCTCCTTGCCTGGTTGTCGGCGCGCCCGTTCAGGGCTGCGCCGCGTAGAGTGCGTGATGCGTCAGGATGAAAAGCGTGCGCCCGTCCGGTCCGCCGAACAGCAGCTGGAGCGGACGTTCGGGCACGTCGATGCGGCCCGCCTCGCGCCCGTCCGCGCCGAACACGAACACCTGCCCGTTGGCGATGTAGACCCGCCCGTCCGGCCCGGCCGCGACGCTTTCGCCGCCGCGATCGGCGAACGGGCGGAGGTCGGTCAGCGCGCCGCCCGCGCCGAGCAGCGCGGAATAGGTGCGGTTCTCCGAGCCGTTGGTGACATGAACCCGCTCGCCCACCTCGCCGGTGACGAAACCATAGGTGTCGAGCGTGTCGGAGAAGCGCCAGCCGAGATGGTCGACCGGCCCCTGCCGCCAGACGCGAAAGGCGGGCAGGACCAGGCTGCCGTCGGGCGAGACGTACTCGCGCGGCTTGGCCACGGCGGCGTCGCGGGCGAACATCTCGGCCAG
>CAXTFF010000295.1:0-691 GCA_964243325.1 uncultured Sphingomonas sp. | reverse complement strand
AAGCGGTCGCGGGCGGGGTCGTACTGGTCGCGGAACTCGCCATTGTTCCAGAAGCTGGCAGGCAACGCGACGCGGGCGCGGCGGCGGTCGGCGACCGGGGTCGGCGGGATAACCGTCACCGCGAAGGGAGCTTGGGGCTTGACGCTGTAGACGGTCGCCTCCGGCCCGGCGGAGGAGAGCACCATGAGGTTGCCCGAGCGGTCGGCGGCGAGGTTGACCGCGTCGAGCGGCGCGTCGGCGACGATCGACAGCCCTTCCGCCTGCGACCAGCCATGGATGCGCTGGAACTGGCGGTCGATGAAATAGAGCTTGCCCGCCGCGTCCACCGCGCCGCCGCCTACCGAGTAGAAGCCGTCGGCGAGCTTGCGCACGGGTGCGAGGCTGGCCGTCGGCGCGGGCGCGGCGGCGTCGGTCACGTCGAGCACGGCGAACTCGCGCTCGCGGACCTCCATCCCGCGGGTCGGATCCTGGATCGCGTTCTCGTACGGAAACTTGCTCGCGCGCAGGTAGGCGCCGCAGCCGTTGGCGTCACAGGTCGCAAAGCCGCTTTCCGCGTTCACATGGACGTTGCGGAAGCGGATGTCGCGCGACCCGTACAGCCGGACCGCCGCCGGCGCGGGCTGGAGCGAGCGGGTGACGCGGTAACCGTGGAAGTTGGCGAACAGGATGTCGCGCGAGTTGCGCACTTCCA
>CAXTFF010000294.1:0-2649 GCA_964243325.1 uncultured Sphingomonas sp. | reverse complement strand
CGGGAAAAGGTGGCGAACACCGCATGGCCGTAAAGGCGGACGTCGCGGCGAAGCAGACAAGTCAGCCAGATGAACGGCGGCGAGATGGAAGGGGGGATCCGGCTGTATCTGTATACCGACGTCTCCAGCTTGTAGAACGGCAGCCTGGGGTTCGCCTCCGCGTCCCGGTACTCGTCTTCCGACCACGAACTCGGCGGCTTCGCCCGCGCGGCTTGGACGTCGGGCGAGGGCGGGAAACGCCGCGCCTGTTCGAGCGCGCGCATAGCGCGCTCCGCCTCGCTCGCTTTGGTCTGCAGCTCAGCCGCCTCGGCGGGGTCGGGTTTCGGTCCGCGCCGCGCGTCCGCCAGCCGATCGCGGTCGCGGATCGCCTCGGTACGGGTTTCGCGAAGTCGGTCGGCGAGCCGAATGCCGGCCTTGGTCAGGTCCGCGCCACCGAAGCAGTCCTTGCCGGCCGGCGCCCGGCCCGGCAGGTCGGCGACGACCGCGAACATCAGGAGCACGGAGAACAGGAACGGCGCAAGCCGCGACACGAAGCGCGCGCGCTCGTCCGCGACGTGGCGCCGCGTCGATTCGACCGTGACGAGATCGCCCGCCGCTTCGATCCCTCCCGTCGTGAGCGTCGGCCCACGCGCGGCGCCGCGCGGTGGCGAGAGGATGGGGTTTGCGGGTGAGGCGGGTCGGGCTGCTCGGCGGGTCGTTCAACCCGGCGCACGCGGGGCACCGCCGCGTCACGCTGAACGCGATCCACGCGCTCGGGCTGGACGAGGCCTGGTGGCTGGTGTCGCCGGGCAACCCGCTCAAGGCGGACGCGCCCGACATGGCCCCGCTCGCCGCCCGGCTCGCGTCGGCCCGGCGGATGGCGCGCCGCGCGCCGATACGGGCGACGGCGATCGAGGCGAGCCTTGGCACACGCTATACGATCGATACGCTTCGGGCGCTGAAGCGCCGCCACCCCGGTACGCGCTTCGTCTGGATCATGGGGAGCGACAATCTCGCCCAGTTCCACCGCTGGCGCGACTGGCGCGGGATCGCGCGCGAGGTCGCGATTGCGGTGGCGGCGCGGCCGGGGTATGACCGTCGAGCCCTCGCTGGTCCGGCGATGGGCTGGCTCGGGCGGCGCAGGCGGCCGTCCGCCCAGGCGACCCGCTGGACGACGTGGAGATTGCCGGCGCTCATGCTGCTGCGCTTCCGCCCCGACCCGACCTCCGCGACCGCGATCCGCGCGGCCGATCCGGACTGGCATCGCCGCCCGCGACCATACGATCAACCCCGAAGCTAGGAGCCGTTTTGCCCGCCACCTCCACCGCCGCCCCGGCCACGTCCACGCCGCCGCGCACCACCGACGCGCAGGAGATCGCGGCGATGCACCGCGTCATCATGCAGTCGCTCGAGGACGACCAGGCGGTCGACCTCATGACGATCCCGCTCGCGGGCAAGACGACGATCGCCGATCACATGGTGATCGCCAGCGGCCGATCGACGCGCCAGGTCGCGTCGATGGCGGCCAAGATCGCCGAGAAGAGCAAGGGCCAGTTCAAGCGACCCGCGCGGATCGAGGGGCTGCCGACCGCCGATTGGGTGCTGATCGACGCGGGCGACGTCATCGTCCATATCTTCCGGCCGGAGGTGCGGACCTTCTACAACCTGGAGAAGATGTGGGCGTTCGGCGACACGCTGAACCCGACCGCGACGGCCGACCCGGTGCCGCTCCCGCCCGCTCAAGCCTGAGGCGGTGCTGCTCCACATCGTCGCGCGCGGCCGGATCGGCCGTTCGCCCGAGGCGGAGCTGGTCGACCGGTATCTGGAGCGGGTAGCCTGGCCGACGCGGGTGACCGAGTTGCCCGACGGCGGCGGGAAGTCTCCGCCCGAGCCGCCCCGGACCAAGCGCGTGGTGCTCGACGAGACGGGCGACGCGCTCGCCTCGCGCGCGCTCGCCGGGCGGCTGGAACGGTGGCGCGACGAGGGTGTGCGCGAGACGCGGTTCCTGCTGGGCGCGGCGGACGGGTTCGACGACGCGGCGCGGGACGGCGCGGACCTGCTGCTGTCGTTCGGGCGCGCGACCTGGCCGCACCTGCTGGCGCGCGCGATGCTGGCCGAGCAGCTGTTCCGGGCGACGAGCATCCTCGCCAACCACCCTTATCACCGCGAGGGTTAGCGGGTGCGGGCGGTGATCGGACTGGCGGCGACGCTCGCCCTGGCGGGAAGCGCCCTGGCGCAGGCGCCCGACCTGGCGAGCGGGCGACGTCGCCTCGCCGCGGCCAAGCGCGACGCGGCTGTCGCGGGCGCGCGCGCCGAGGCGCTCGCCCGATCGGCGGCGGCGGAGACGCAGGCCGCATCGCGCGCGGTCGCCGAGCAGCGCGCGCTGGCGGCCCGGGTGAGCGTCGCGGAGGCCGAGCTGGAGGCGGCGCGGGCGCGGGTCGCGGTGGTGGACGGTCTGCTCCGGGCGCAACGCGCGCGGCTGGGCGCGGCGCAGGCGCCGGTCGCCGGGCTGCTCGCGGCGTTGCAGTCGCTCTCCCGGCGGCCGGCGATCGCGGCGGTGGCGCAGCCGGGGTCGGTCGCCGACCTCGTCCACCTACGCGCGGTGCTGGGCGGGGCGCTGCCGATCGTCGAGGCGCGTACGGCGGCCGTCCGGACCCAGCTGGCGCGGGC
>CAXTFF010000293.1:0-2655 GCA_964243325.1 uncultured Sphingomonas sp. | reverse complement strand
CCGGCACGCGGCCATAGCCCTGCACCGCGTCGCACAGGAACCGCGCGCCCGCACCATGCGCGAGCGCGGCCAGTTCGGCGATCGGCTGGATCACGCCGATCTCGTTATTGACGAGCATCGCCGCGACTAGGCCGGTTCCCGGCCGTATCGCTGCGGCGGCTCCGCACAGATCGACCAGCCCGTCCGCGCCGACCGGCAGGATCGTCACCGGTCGCCCGGTCGCGGCCACCGTGTCGAGCACGGCGGCGTGTTCGGTCGCGATCGTCACGATCGGGCCGGTCGTCCCCTTGATCGCCCAATTCAACGCCTCGGTCGCGCCGCCGGTGAAGGCGAGACGGCCGCCCGGCGGCAGCAGCGCCGCCACCTCGCCCCGAGCGACCTCCACGGCGGCGCGAGCGCGCCTGCCCTCGCGGTGCGGCGAGTGCGGATTGGCGTGCTGGTCGCGCAACCACGGGAGCATCGCCTCGAACGCTTCGGGGGCGAGCGGCGTCGTCGCCTGGTAATCGAGATAGGTCACGCCGCCATCCGGCGGTTCGCGCGGGCGATGTCGCGCCAGGCGGCGATCGCGGCGTCGACCTCCGCTCGCGTAGTGTCGCGGCCGAAGCTGATGCGGATCACCTCGCGCCCGGCCTCTTCGCTCCAGCCCATCGCGCCGAGCACGTGGCTGGGCTTCATGCTCCCGCTCGAACAGGCGCTGCCGGCCGACACGGCGATGCCGGCTAGGTCGAAGCGGATCAACTGCGCCGCGCTCGCGACGCCGGGCATCCGGTAGCTGCCGATAGCGGGATGGCGGGGCGAACCGTCGCCGACCACCTGACCACCCGATCGGCGGACCGCGTCGTCGAGCCGCCCGCGCAGGTCCGCCCAGCGATCCACGGGCTCGGGCTCGGGCTCGGCGAGCGCGGCGGCGTAGCCGAGCGCGGCGGGCAGGTTCTCCGTACCCGCGCGGTAGCCGAACTCCTGCCCGCCGGTGGGCGACAGGGTGGCGAGATCGCGGACGAGGAGCGCGCCGACGCCGGGCGGACCCCCGCGCTTGTGCGCGGACAGCGCGACGAGATCGGCGTGTTCGGCGACGTCCGGACCTGCGCCCGCGGGCATCTGCGCGGCGTCCACGAGCAGCAGGTGGCCGGCCGCGTGGACCCGTTCCGCGACGGCGGCGACCGGCTGGCGCACGCCCGTCTCGCTGTTGGCCCATTGCACGGCGACGAGCGCGCGCCCGGGCGTCGCGAGCGCGGCCCCGAACATGGCCGGATCGACGCGCCCCGCCGCGTCGACCGGCAGCGTGTCGGCCCGTCCGGCCGAGCGGAACACGGCGTCATGCTCCACCGCCGTGACGGCGACGCGGTCGGCGACCGATCGCCCGAGCGCGATGGCCAGCGCCTCGCTCGCGCCGCTCGTGAACAGCAGCGCACCCGTCCAACCGTACGCCTCCGCGACCGCCCCGCGCGCGTCCTCCAGCGCCCGCCTGGCCGCCCTGCCCTCGCCGTGCGGCGAGCTGGGGTTCGCCCAGCGCGCCAGGCCGTCCGTCACCGCGCGGATCGCGGCGGAACGGGGCGGCGTGGTCGCGGCGTGGTCGAGATAGATGCGGGTGGGCAACGCCAAGGTTCCAAAATAGCGGCTGGGGACTATATAGCGCGCCGTCCGCGGCGGTTCACCCGCCCTTCCCGATATAGTCAGGTCGCCCCATGCCCGAAGTCATCTTTCCCGGTCCCGAAGGCCGCCTGGAGGGCCGCTTCGCCCCCGCGCCGCGCCCGCGCGCGCCCGTGGCGATGATCCTCCATCCCCATCCCCAGGCCGGCGGCACGATGAACAACCGCATGGTGCAGGCGATGTACCAGACGTTCGTGCGCCGCGGCTTCGCCACGCTGCGCTTCAACTTCCGCGGCGTCGGCAAGAGCCAGGGCGTGTTCGACAACGGCGTGGGCGAGCTGTCGGACGCCGCCTCCGCGCTCGATTGGGTGCAGAGCTTCCATCCCGAGGCGTCGACGACCTGGGTGGCGGGGTTCGGCTTCGGCGCGTGGATCGGGATGCAGCTCCTGATGCGCCGGCCGGAAGTGCGCGGGTTCATCTCGATCGCTCCCCCTGCGAACATGTTCGACTTCACCTTCCTGGCGCCCTGCCCGGCGTCGGGCATCATCATCCAGGGCGAGCAGGACGAGGTAGTCACAGCGGGTCCCGTGCAGAAGCTCGTCGACAAGCTGCGCACGCAACGGCACATCACGATCCATCACGACACGATCCCCAAGGCGAACCACTTCTTCGAGCAGGAGATGCCGCAGCTGATGGGCAGCGTGGACAAGTATCTCGACATGCGCCTCGCGCCGGACAGCCCTATCCGCTGAGGAGCGCCGCGCGAGGATTCTGCGACAGCTAGATCGAGCAAAGAGCGGCGCGACCGGCCGGCGGTGCCTCAAGCACCGACCGACGGCATGGGCTCTGCCCATGCCCTACCCACGCGTCACAGCGTCCAGATCAGCACGTTGGCGAGCAGCACGACCGCCATCACCAGCATCAACGCGCCCTTCTTCATGTCGCGGCGCCTGGCGATCAGCAGCCCGCCGCCGATCAGGCAGGCGAAGCAGCCCAGCATGGCGATCGCGGGCGCGGCGGCGGCGATGCCGGTGAGCGCGTCCGTCATGCGGCCAGCACCCGCGC
>CAXTFF010000292.1:0-2669 GCA_964243325.1 uncultured Sphingomonas sp. | reverse complement strand
CGCGCACGCCGTTGCGGCAGGCGCCGGGATCGGCGCGGCATCGGGCGCGTGGGCTGCGGGGGCCGTATTCGGTGCGCTCACCGGCATCGTCCTTTCCGACCGGCGCGGGGAGCGGCTGCCCGGCGGTCGCGTGCGACAGCCCGGATCGCGGCTGCCCCTGATCCTCCATCTCGGCGTGTTCGCGGTCCGCTTCGCCTGCGGAGCCTGGGCCGCGATCCTGCCCGCGCAAGCCGCCGCCGCGACCGCGGTCGGGATGGCGGCCGGTGCGACGATGACGGCTCGGCTCGTTGTCGGCGTGATCCGCTGGCGGCCGGCGCGAAGCCGCTGATCCCCGCGGGCGCGACCCGTCGGAACCCGACGCCCGACCGTTCCGCGGATGCCCGGCCGCTCGGTTTCGGCGACCCATGTCCGGATGCTCAAGGCAGCCGCGGGATGATCCGGTTCCGGTCGTCCGCTCGGCCGGAACTATGCCAGTTTCGACAATCCGAACGCGGTCAGGAACCCGAAGACCGCGATCAGACCGGCGAAGTCGTGCGTTCCCTCGAAGGCTTCCGGGGCCATGGTGTCGATGATCATCGCCAGGATGGCGCCTGCGGCCACGCCCTGAACGCCCGCGAGCACCTCCGGCGAGGCGCCGTCGAACAGGGTGTAGCCGGCGAACGACGACACGCCCGCGATCAGCGCGATCCCGCCCCAAAGGGAGAAGGTGAAGGCCGCGGACTTGCCCTCGCGGCGCGCGCCCGCGGCGCTCGACAGGCCCTCGGGCAGGTTGGATAGGAAGACCGCCGCGACCGCGACCCAGCCGATCGCCCCGCCCGCCAAAAGGCTGGTGCCGATCACGATCGACTCGGGTATCCCGTCGATCAGCGCCCCGAGCGCGAGCGAGGCGCTGTTGCCCGCGGGCGCGACCGCGGCGTGCTCCTCCCGGGGCGCCGCGTCCGATCGCTTGCGATGACGCGCGCCGTGCGCCGCGAGCGCCATGTTGAGGGCCGTGTACACGGCCGCGCCGGCGATGAAACCGACGCCGACGGCCGGGAGGCCGCCCTGCTTCCAGGCCTCGTCCATCAACTCGAACGACAGCGCGGAGATGAGCACGCCCGACCCGAACGCCATGATCGCGGCCACCGCCCTGCGCGGCATGGCCACGGACCAGCCGATCGTCGCGCCGATCAGCAGCGCGGAGCCGCTGAGCAGGCCCCACAGGCCCGCCTGGATGGACAAGGGAATCATGACGCCTCCGGTCGCGTGGGATGGCGGACAGACATGCGACGCCGCCATCTCCGCGGTAACCGCGTCGTCGCGATTTGGCCATTCGCCGGACCGGCCGTCGCGGCCGATCCGATCGAGCGCCCTTTCGATCTCAGAACTTCACCTCGGTCGTGAGCCACACCTTGGTCCGGTCGGCGAAGGCGGGATCCGCCCCGTCGAACAGCGCGGCCTTCAGTTCCAGCGCGACATGGCGGGTCAGCGACGTGGCGACGGCGGCGTCGAACTCGCGTCCGTACCGCCTGCCGCCGCCGAGGCGGTTGAACCTGTAGGCGGCGGCGGTCAGCCGCAGGCCGTCGCCGATCGGAACGCCGCGCCACCGCGCGGCGGCGCGCAGGTTCAGCTCCAGCAACCCGTCGGGCGGCGTGTTGGTGATCGCGTCCGACCAGCCCTGGAATCCGTGAAACGAGGCCAGCGGCGTCAGAAAGCCGGTGCGGCCGTCGCCGCCCAGCCTCTCCAATCCGGTCGTCACGCTCCAGATCCCGCCCTTCAGGCCGCCCTCCAGCGCCAGGTAACCCAGCGCGAAGTGTCCGGGATTATGCCCGTATTCCGTCTGACGCGCGTATTCCGCGGCGTACGTCGCCTCCAGCCCCGCGCGGACCGGGCGCGTCCCCGCCAGCCGCGCGCCGAACGTCGCCGACGACTGGGTGGGCGCGCTGGCGAGGTCGATCAGGTAGGCGTAACCCGTCAACTGGCCGAGCGGCGTCCCGGCATCCGCCTGGAGGAGATGGCTGTCGCTGTTCCACCGTCCGTCCGGGCTCCTGGGCCCCAGGACGCGCAGGACCCGGTCGATATAGGCATAGGTGAGGGCGACCGCCCCCAGGGGCTTGGCGACCAGCCTGACCGCGTCGAACGTCTGCTCGTTCTGCCGCCATCCGGCGTTGCCGACGAACCGCCCGTTCCCCAGCACGATCCGTTGCCGGCCGAGCGTCGCCTCGGTGTCGGGCAGCCCGCTCCAGGTCAGCTGCGCCCGGTTGATCTCCAACGCGTTCGGGTCGGAGACGATCGGATACCGGGTGCGGCCGTTGACCGTGTTGTTGAACCGTCGGTCGAGATCAAGGACGCCCTCGACCTCGAACAATGCGCGCAGGTCGTCGGCCATGGGCGCATCGACGCCTATCCGCGCGCGCGCGGTGAACGCTTCCGCATCCTCGGGCAGCCGAGCCTGATGCACGAACTCGTCGCGCACCCGGACGTCCACGATCAGGTCGACGGTCGGTGCCGCCGCGGCGGTCGCGGTGGTCGGCCGCGGCGGCGGCGGCGCGGCCGACCGGGCGTCCGCGGGGGACGAGGCCGCGGCGGCGGCCACCGCCACGATCGACGTGGCGACGCGCCGCCGCGTTCCCCCTGTCACCGGCTGCGGAGGAGGAAGCGGCGGTTGAGGGCCTGGAGCGGACGCGCGT
>CAXTFF010000291.1:0-2686 GCA_964243325.1 uncultured Sphingomonas sp. | reverse complement strand
CGACGATCGTGATGGTGACGCACAGCCCCGCGCACGCCGACGTCGCCAAGCGCACCGTCCACATGCTCGACGGGCGTATCCTGTCGTCGGCGCGGCGGGCGGCCTGATGCTTGTGACCTTCTACCGCTCGCTGACCCGTCACCGGCTGTTCGCGGCGCTCAATATAGGCGGGCTGGCGCTGGGGATCGCGGCCTGCATCGTCCTGTTCCTGTTCGTGCGGGTCGAATGGGGGTTCGACCGGGCGCTGCCCGGCCAGAACCGCTTGTGGGTAGTCGAGGAGCGCTATGCGATGGACGGTTATCCGACCGCCACCAACCCTCACACGCTGAGCGCCGAGCTCGATCTGCTCCGCGCCGACTACCCGCAGCTGGCGGGAACCCGTTTCAACAGCGCCGCGGTCACCGTCCGCCAGGGCGCGCAGGCGAGCGCCGAGGATCTGGGTGCGGTCGATCCGAACTTCTTCGATCTGATGCGCTTCCCGGCGGTCGCGGGCGGTCCCGGCGCGACCCTCGCCGATCCGAACGGGCTGGTGATCACCGAGAAGGCGGCTGCGAAGTATTTCGGCGGGCGGTCGCCGATCGGCCGAACGCTCGACCTAGCGATAGACGGCACCGTGTACCCGTACCGCGTGGGCGCCGTGTTGCGCGACATGCCGGGCGACGTGACGTTCAAGGCCGAGATGTTCGCGCGATTGACGCGCGCGCGCTTCGGCGACGACTATTGGGATCATTGGGGCAGCACGTCGCTGACCACGCTGCTCCGCTTTCCCGACGCGGCCGCCGCGCGCGCGTTCGAGGCGCAGCTCCCCGCGTTCCTCGCCCGGCACGCCTACGCCAGCGGCAATATCGAAAAAGGCAGCTATTTCCAGTCGCTCCGGCCGCTGACCGCAATGCACCTGTACGGCCCTGGCGACCGCGCGATCGTCGCTACGCTGGGGATCGTCGGCGTGCTGACGCTGCTCATCGCGGTCGTGAACTACGTCAACCTGGCGACCGCGCGCGCGGGGCTCCGCGCGCGCGAGGTGGCGATGCGCAAGGTGCTGGGCGGCACGCGGCAGTCGCTGGTCGGCCAGTTCCTGGGGGAGGCGGTCGCCACCGTCGCGCTCGCCGCGCTCATCGGGCTGGCGCTGGCGGAACTGGCGCTGCCGCTCGTCAACGCTCTGGGCGGAACCAGCCTGGCGATCGAGTATGTCGGCCGGGACGGCATCCTGCCGCCGCTTGTCCTGCTGGTGCTGGCCGTTGGCTTGGCCGCCGGGCTGTATCCCGCGATCGTGCTGTCGAACTACCGGCCCGCCGCGGTGCTCGCCTCGGCGCGTGCGCCGGGCGGCGGACGCGCGGGCGCTCGCTTACGCAGCGGGCTGGTCACGATCCAGTTCGCGGTCGCCATCGCATTCGCGATCGCCACCGCGGCCATGCTGGCGCAGACCGCGCACATCCGCGCGGCCGATCTCGGCTTCGGCCGCGACGGGCTGCTGCTGGGCCGCTCCTTCAACGACGCCGCGCTCGACGCCGCCCGGCGCGCCGCGTTGCTGGCCGCGTTCGCCGAACTGTCCGGCGTGACCGGCGTCACCACCGGCAACAACGCGCCCGGCGACCAGAACTCGACCAACTTTTCGGGCTACAGCCGCCCGGACTCGCCCGACCGCAAGGTGTCGGTGATGTGGGTCACGACCGGGCGCGATTATTTCAGGGTGTACGGCGCGCGGCTGGTCGCGGGCCGACTGTTCGACGACGCCCGCGCGGACGACCGCGCGCGGTTGAGCCCGGAGCAGCGCAAGGCCGTCGGGCCGAACATCGTAATCAACCGCACCGCCGTCGCCGCGCTCGGCTATGCCTCGCCGCAGGACGCGGTCGGCCGGGCGATCAGCAACGGCGAGCGGTCGGAGTCGATCATCGGGGTCGTCGACGACCTCCGCTTCCGCAGCCCGCGCGACTCCGTCGACCCGGTCGCGTACCAGTACAACACCGTCGATATCGACCAGCCCTTCGCCGCCGTGCGCCATGCCGGGACGGATCCCAAGGCGATGACCGTCGCGCTCGAGGCGGCGTGGAAGCGCGTCGCGCCCGGCGTTCCGTTCCAGGCGCGGTCGGTCGAGGACAATCTGTTCGAGCGTTATTACAAGGGGGACGCGCAACGTTCCCGGCTGTTCACGATCGGCGCGGTGCTGGCGGTCGCGATCGGCTGCATCGGACTCTACGGCCTGGCCGCGTTCGACACCGCGCGGCGCGTCAAGGAGATCGGCATCAGGAAGACGCTCGGCGCGTCGACGCGCGACGTGCTGCGTTTGCTGATCGGCCAGTTCATGCGGCCGGTGCTGCTGGCCAACCTTATCGCCTGGCCGCTCGCGTTCGCGGCGATGCGGCGCTGGCTGGCGGGGTTCGACGACCGGATCGCGCTGTCCCCCGCCTTCTTCGTGGGCGCATCGCTCGCCGCGGTGCTGATCGCGGCCGCGACCATCGTCGGCCAGGCTTGGCGCGTCGCCCGCGCCGAACCCGCGCGCGCGCTGCGCCACGAGTAGGAGCAACCATGTCGGCCCTCCTCACGCTCTACCGGTCGCTGACGCGCCACCGGCTGCATGCGGCCCTGACCATCGGCGGGCTGGCGCTCGGCATCGCGGTGTTCCTGGTGTTGTTCCTGTTCGTCCGGTTCGAGACGGGGTACGACCGGGACTTGCCCGGCTCCGACC
>CAXTFF010000290.1:0-2695 GCA_964243325.1 uncultured Sphingomonas sp. | reverse complement strand
ACATTGTCGTCTTGGATGCGGAATCGAAGAAAATACAATCCCATGTCTCGCAGCAGGGCGACTGCGCGTCTCGAGAGTCGAGCGTTAGCTCGGACCTCCCGCATTCCAGCTTCGAAACCTTCCGCTCGGAAAAGGTCCTTTAGACGTTCTGGTAAGGCGGACCAAGCTGGAGCATCAAGCAAAGCTTCGAAGAGGTGGTCACCCAAAGGAGGACATTGCGGCAGCGTCGGGCCGCAATATGCGCTTGCGCCAGCCCCAATCAAATACAACTCCCGCATTAGTCGTCTCTCAAATTACCTGCGCCGCGCCGTTCCGCCACACATGCGTCGCGAGTTGCGCCTCGGGCGTGTCCTCCCCTAGCGCGGCGACAGTGACCCAGCCTTGCGCGCGGAGAGCCCGGCCCTGTTCGGGTGGGGTGCCGAGCGGGAGGAACAGGCGGCGGCGGTCGGGGGACGCGCCGGTCAGCGCGTCGGCGTAGAGGGAGAAGCCGGTGGCGGGCTCCTCCGCGCCGTCCTCGTGGACGACCGTGTAGGTGCCGCCGCGCCCGACCTCGCTTCCTGCCCCCGCGACGAAGAGCGAGAAGCCGAGCCAGGACTGGTATTCGAAGCCGTGGCGCTCGGTCGGGTCGAGCGTGAGCTGGGCTCGGCCGCGAAGCGAGTCCGCGATGGCTTCGAGGCCGTCGAGGCGGGTCGCGAGCGCGCCCGTGCGGTCGAAGGCGCGCAGGGAAGCGACCGCCGCGTCGAACGGTCCGGCCGCCTCGATCAGTGGGAGGTAGGCCGGGGCCACCGCCGCGACGCCGCCCGCGTCCTTGGCGTCGAGGCGGTCGCGTAGAGGGGCGACCAGTCCCGGCTCGACGGGCATCGCGCCGCGCGCGAGCGTCTCGACCAGGTCGGGGAGCGTGAAGTCGATCGACAGGCCGGTCGCCCCGGCGGCCGCCAGCGCCTCGGCGGCGACGCCGACCAGTTCGCGCGCGGCGGCGACGGTGTCGAGGCCGATCAGCTCCGCGCCGATCTGCCGTCGCTCGCGCGCGGGCGCGAGCTCGGGCGCGCGCAGGCGGAGGACCGGGCCGGCGTAGGACAGGCGCACCGGGCGCGGGTGGTGGCCCATGCGCGTGGCGGCGATGCGCGCGACCTGCGCGGTCAGGTCGGGACGGACCGCGAGCGTGCGCTGCGACACGGGATCGACGAAGCGGACCGCGTCGCGCAAGGCCCCGGCCTTGAGCCGGGTGCCGAGCGCCTCGGCGAACTCGGCGAGCGGCGGGTCGACGCGTTCGTAGCCGTGGAGGCGCGCGACCTCGAGCACTTGGCGTTCCACCGCCGCCGCCGCGTCGGCATGGGGCGGCAGGCGGTCGCGGAAGCCTTCGGGCAGGAGCGCGCTCAGAAGGACAGCCCCATCGCGGTCTTCACGCCGCCGAGCGCCTTGACGCGGGCGAGGAGGTCGGCGGTCACGGGTTCGTCGACCGAGAGGAGCAGCACCGCCTCGCCCCCCGCCTCGCGGCGGCCGAGATGGAAGGTGCCGATGTTCACCCCCGCCTCGCCGAGCGTGGTGCCGAGCCGGCCGATGAAGCCGGGCCGGTCCGCGTTGACGACGTAGAGCATCGGGCCGGCGAGGTCGGCCTCCACCTTGATCCCGAACAGCTCGATCAGGCGTGGGGCCTGGTCGCCGAACAGCGTGCCCGCGACCGACCGCTCGCCGGCGTCGGTGCGGACGGAGACGCGGAGCAGCGTGTGGTAGTCGCCCTCGCGCTCGGTCCGCACCTCGCGCACCTCCATGCCGCGGTCGCGCGCGAGCACGGGGGCGTTGACCATGTTGACCGTGTCGGTCTGGGTGCGCAGGAAACCGCTGAGCACCGCGCTCGACAGCGGTTTCTGGTTCAGTTCGGCGGCCGCGCCCTCGCTGTGAATCGAGATGCGCGGGATCGCGCCGGTGGTGAGCTGGCCGACCAGACTCCCCAGCTTCTCGGCCAGCGCCATGTAGGGCTTGAGCTTGGGGGCCTCCTCGGCCGAGAGGCTGGGCATGTTGAGCGCGTTTGTGACGCCGCCGGAGACGAGATAGTCGGCCATCTGCTCGGCCACCTGGATCGCGACGTTGACCTGCGCCTCGGTGGTCGACGCGCCCAGATGCGGGGTGGAGACGAAATTGGGGGTGCCGAACAGGGGCGACGCCTTGGCCGGCTCCTCGACGAACACGTCGAGCGCCGCGCCGCCGACCTGGCCCGAGTCGAGCGCGGCCTTGAGCGCCGCCTCGTCGATCAGGCCGCCGCGCGCGCAGTTGACGATGCGGACGCCGCGCTTGGTCTTGGCCAGCGCCTCGGCCGACAGGATGTCGCGCGTGGAGTCGGTGAGCGGCGTGTGGAGCGTGATGAAGTCGGCGCGGGGCAGCAGCTCGTCCAGCGTCACCTTCTCCACGCCCATCTCCAGCGCGCGCTCGGGCGTGAGGAACGGGTCGTAGGCGATGACCTTCATCTTGAGCCCGCGCGCGCGGTCGGCGACGATGGAGCCGATGTTGCCCGCGCCGATCAGCCCCAGCGTCTTGGACGTCAGCTCGACGCCCATGAAGCGGTTCTTCTCCCACTTGCCGGCCTGCGTGCTGGCATCCGCCTCGGGCAATTGCCGCGCGAGCGCGAACATCAGCGCGATGGCGTGTTCGGCGGTGGTGATCGAATTGCCGAACGGCGTGTTCATCACGACCACGC
>CAXTFF010000289.1:0-2696 GCA_964243325.1 uncultured Sphingomonas sp. | reverse complement strand
AGCCGCCGCCCGCGACCCTGGCGGTCAACAAATGGATCGAGGCCGAGCTGATCCACACGGTCGAGGCGGTCGACCTGGCGCAGACGGAATACCGCTTCGACGCGGCGGCCAACGCGATCTACCAGTTCACCTGGAGCCGATTTTGCGACTGGTACCTGGAGCTGATCAAGGGGCAGGTGGACGACGAGACGCGGAGCGTCGCGGGGTGGGTGCTCGACCAGATCCTCGTGCTGCTTCACCCGTTCATGCCCTTCATCACCGAGGAATTGTGGCACGGGCTGATGCCGGGCCGCCCCGAGCTGATCGTGGCCAAGTGGCCGCAGCCTTTCGCGCGCGCGCTCGATCCGGCGGCCGACGCGGAGGTCGAGTGGCTGATCCGGCTGATCGGCGAGGTGCGCGCCGCGCGGACCGAGCTGAACGTGCCGCCGGGCGCCAAGCTGCCGATGCACGTGCGCGACGCGTCCGACGGGACGCTCGCGCGGCTCAACCGCAACGCCGCCGTGATCGCGCGGATGGCCAAGGTCGAGGCGGAGGTCGGCGTGGTCACGGGCGGCGCGGCGCAGCTGGTGGTGGACGAGGCGACGTTCGTGCTGCCGCTCCAAGGCGTGATCGACCTGGAGACCGAACGGGCCCGCCTGGCCAAGGGGATCGCGGCGGCGGAAAAGGAGCGCGACGCGCTGGCCGGGCGGCTCGGCAACGCCAGCTTCGTCGAGCGCGCCAAGCCGGAGGCGGTGGACAAGGCGCGTGCGGACCACGCCGAAAAGGCGGCGGAGGCGGAGCGGCTGCGCGCGGCGCTCGGGCGGTTGGGGTGAGACGTCGGAACAACTCACGCCCGGCGGGGTAGGGCAACGATGACCGACACTCGACCCGGCCGGCGCGACCTGACCTCCGGGCCGATCGCGCCCACGCTGCTCGCCTTCGCGCTCCCGACGCTCGGCTCCAACGTGCTCCAATCGCTCAACGGGTCGATCAACGCGATCTGGGTGGGGCGTTTCCTCGGCGAGGACGCGCTGGCGGCGACGTCGAACGCCAACATCATCATGTTCCTGATGTTCGGCGCGGTGTTCGGGTTCGGCATGGCCGCGACCATCCTGGTCGGGCAGAGCTTCGGTCGGCGCGACGTCGAGAGCGCGAGGCGGGCGTTCGGGTCGGCGATCGGGCTGGTGCTCGCCGCGTCGGTGGTCGTCGGGACCCTCGGCTGGATCTTCGCGCCGCAGATCCTGAAGGCGCTGGCGACGCCGCCGGGGGCGTTCGAGTTGGCGTTGACCTATCTGCGCGTGATCTTCGCCGGGCTGCCAGGCCAGATGGTGCTGGTGCTGATGTTCATGGGGCTGCGGGGCACGGGCGATTCGCTGACGCCGCTGTGGTTCATGGGGTTGAGCGTGCTGCTCGACGCGGGGCTCAACCCCGTGCTGATCCTGGGGCTCGGGCCCGCGCCCGCGATGGGCATCGCGGGGTCCGCGACGGCGACGCTGATCTCGGGCGTGGTCGCGGTCGTCGGGCTGGCGGCGTACATCCACCTGCGCGACCTGCCGCTCCGGCTGAAGGGCGCGGAGCTGCGCTACATCCTGCCCGAGGCCGGGCTGACGCGGACCATCGTGGCCAAGGGACTGCCGATCGGGGCGCAGATGCTGGTGATCTCGGTCGCGGGGCTGGCGATGGTCGGGCTCGTCAACCGGCTGGGCGTCCACACCACCGCGGGCTACGGCGTGACGCTGCAGATGTGGGCGTACGTGCAGATGCCGGCGTTGGCGATCGGCGCGGCGGTGAGCGCGATGGCGGCGCAGAACATCGGCGCGGGCCGCTGGGACCGGGTGGGGCGGATCACGGGCGCGGGGCTGGTCTTCAACCTCGTCCTGACGGGCGCGGCGGTGGCGATCCTGCTCGCCTTCGCCCGCCAGATACTCGGGCTGTTCGTCGGCGGCGACAGTCCGGCGCTGCCGATCGCCGAGCATATCAACGCGCTGGCGACCTGGGGCTTCGTCCTGTTCGGGGGGACGATGGTGCTGTTCGGCGTGGTGCGCGCGAACGGGGCGGTGTGGGGGCCGCTCCTGATCCTGTTCGTGTCGATGTTCCCGGTCCGCCTCGGCCTGGCGACCGGGCTCCAGCCCTGGCTGGGGACGGACGCGCTGTGGTGGAGCTTTCCGATCGGGTCGGCGGCCAACGTGATCGGGGCCGCGCTCTATTACCGTTACGGATCGTGGCGCGACGCCGCCGTCGCGGTTCCGACCGCCGAGGCGAGCGCCGCGCGGTCGAACAGCGCCGCCGAGTCCACGGGAACGCTGAAGCCCGCGACCTAAGGAGCGGGAACCATCACCTCGATCACGGCCGCGGCGATGCGCGCGGTTACGGGGGTATGCGCCAGCACCTCGCCGTCGATCGAGATCGGCAGGCGCGGTTCGGTGTCGAGCGTGATGCTCCGCCCTCGGAACTCGCGCACCTCGTCGTGGCGCGAGGCCAGCTTGAACCAGCTCGCCGCCCAATTGTGGACGAGGCGGCGCTTGAAATGCCCCATCACCGCTTGCACGACGATCTCGCCTGAATCGACGGAGGCCGACTCCACCAGCTCGGTCCCGCCGTGATAGGGGCCGTTCGAGATGCGGACCTCGACGACGCGGAGCCGTTCGGTGCGCCCGTCCTGGCCGACGATCAGCGTGAACGGTTCGAACCGGGTGAACTGCCACGCCGCCCAGCCG
>CAXTFF010000288.1:0-2704 GCA_964243325.1 uncultured Sphingomonas sp. | reverse complement strand
CGGCGTCGGGGTGTGCTGGGACCAATGGTATCCCGAGACCGCGCGCGCGATGATGCTGATGGGGGCGGAAGTGCTGTTCTACCCGACCGCGATCGGGTCGGAGCCGCACGACACCTCGCTCGACACGGCGCGGCTGTGGCGGCGCGCGATGGTGGGGCATGCGGTGTCCAACGTGGTGCCGATCGTCGCGGCCAACCGGGTGGGGACGGAGCCCAATGGAGAAGAGGGGGGGCAGACCTTTTACGGCACGAGCTTCATCTGCGACGAGCGCGGCGACGTGCTGGCGGAGCTGGGGCGCGGGGACGAGGGGGTGATCGTCGCCACGATCGACCTGGACCGCGTCAAGCGCCACCGCGCGGCGTTCGGTTTCTTCCGCGACCGGCGGCCGGACCTGTACGGGCGGCTGGTCGAGGACCGCTAGGCCCGGTGCGGCGCGAGGAGGATCACCCCCGCGCCGAGCAGGGCTAACGCCGCGCCGCCCAGGTCGTAGGCGTCGGGCCGGACGCCCTCGACCGCCCACAGCCAGAACAGCGCGGCGGTGATGTAGACGCCGCCATAGCCCGCATAGGCGCGGCCGGCGGCGAGGCTGTCGGCGAAGGCGAGCAGCCAGGCGAACAGCACGAGCGCCGCGACGCCGGGGACGAGCCAGAGCGGCGAGCGGTCGAGGCGCAACCACGCCCAGAAGGCGAAGCACCCCGCGATCTCGGCGAGCGCGGCCAGGGCGAAGAGGGCGGGGGTGGGCACCGGCGCGCTCCGCTCAGACGCCGGCGTCCTGGAATGCCGACCGCACGTCGTCGGGGGCGTGGTGGAGGAAACGGTCCACCCGCGCGCGCAAGATGGCGGGCTGAACCTCCGCGTGCAGGCTGGCCATCGTCCAGTCGCCGAACGCCCGCTCGGGCTCCACCACGTCGCTCACGATCCGCATGTCGCGATGCCGCGGGTCGCCCGCGATCCGTCCGAGCACCGACGCGACGGCCTCCGGCGCACCTTCGAGCACTTGGAGGTAGTCGACCCCGTCGGTCCACAGGAAGCCCGAAATCCCGTTCAGACCGTTGTTGGCGCGCGATTGCCGCAGGATCTCCCGGTGGTCGCGCGCATGGTCCTCGCTCGCGGACGCGCTGGTGTAGATCAGACGGCGGAAACCGTGGGAGGCGTGATCGGTCATGCGGTCACCGGGTTTAACGATCACAGGACCTTACGTCGAATCGCGCGGTGCCTGCGTCGCCGCGCGGCCCCGCAATTCCAGCGCGCGGGCGAAGACGGCTTCGAACATGTGGGTGGTGAGCGCGCCGGTATTCTGGTTGTAGCGCGAGCAGTGATAGCTGTCGAGGAGCACGCGGCCGCCCGGAAGCGGGTGCTCGGCCAGGTGGCCGAACTTGGCTCGGGCAGGCTTCAGGCCCAGCACGCGGGACGCGGTGTCGTGGGCGATCTGGCCTAGCGCGACGAAGACGCGCACCGACGGAAGCGAGGCGATGGGTGCTTCGAGGAAGGGGCGGCAGGTGCGGATCTCGGCGGGGGTGGGCTTGTTGGCGGGGGGCAGGCAGCGCACGCCGTTGACGATGATCGCGCCGCGCAGCGTGAAGCCGTCGTCGGGGCGGCGGTCGTACGTTCCCTCGGCCAGCCCGAACTTGGCGAGCGTGGCGTAGAGCAGCTCGCCCGCATAGTCGCCGGTGAAGGCGCGGCCGGTGCGGTTCGCGCCGTGCTTGCCCGGCGCCAGGCCGACCACCGCCAGCCAGGCGTCGGGGTCCCCAAAGGCGGGGACGGGCGCGTTCCACCAGTCGGGGTGCTCCCCGCGGCATTCCTCGCGGAACGCGACGAGGCGCGGGCAGAGCGGGCAGTCGCGCGGCGGCTCGGTCCGGGGCATCGGCGATATTGGGGGAGAGGATGCGGCGGGCACCCGGCTCCGCTAGGGCGGGGCGATGGGAACGGCAACCTACGCGCTGGCGCTGGGATCGAACAAGCGCAGCCGGTTCGGGAGCCCGGCGGCGACGGTCGCCGCGGCGCTGGACGCGATCGGCGGGGTGCGGGCGGTGTCGCCGGTCATGCGGACGGCGGCGATGGGGCCGTCGCGCCGCGCCTACGCCAACGCGGTCGCGCTGGTCGAGAGCGACGAGGAGCCGCCGGCGATGCTCGCGCGCGTCAAGGCGGTCGAACGGGCGTTCGGGCGGCGGCGGGGGCGGCGTTGGGGGGCGCGGGTCATCGATATCGACCTGGTGCTGTGGTCGGGCGGCGCGTGGACCGGGCCGGGGCTGGTCGTGCCGCACGTCGCGTACCGGACACGGGATTTCGTGCTGCGGCCGTTGACAGCGGTGGCGCCGGGGTGGCGCGATCCGATGGGGGGGCGGAGCGTGCGCCAGCTGCTCGCGCTGGTTGACCGGCGGACGGGCCGTCCCTAGTTCGCGGGGGCGTCTGGCGAGGGTCCGTAGCTCAGTTGGTAGAGCATTCGACTTTTAATCGACCGGTCCCGGGTTCGAATCCCGGCGGACCCACCAGACGGTTTCCCGGTAGCACAACCTGACACTGACATTGTGCCAACCAATGACGACATCCCGGGGTCGTCTAGCTGCTTTGAGCTTGCACGGTGGCGCATCGATTAGTTCACCAGGTTCATCCAAATGCGTTTGGATTGCGCAGTCGGAAAAAGTCGCGGTGATTGAGGTCCGGGCGGTCAAGCAGGCTGACTTTGCCGAGACAACCAGCTTGG
>CAXTFF010000287.1:0-2705 GCA_964243325.1 uncultured Sphingomonas sp. | reverse complement strand
TGCCGATCATCGAGACGCAGGCGGGCGACGTGTCGGCCTACATCCCGACCAACGTCATCTCGATCACCGACGGCCAGATCTTCCTGGAGACCGACCTGTTCTACGCCGGCATCCGCCCGGCGATCAACGTCGGCCTGTCCGTGTCCCGCGTCGGCTCGGCCGCGCAGACCAAGGCGATGAAGAAGGTGTCGGGCTCGATCAAGCTCGAGCTTGCCCAGTATCGCGAGATGGCGGCGTTCGCGCAGTTCGGCTCCGACCTCGACGCCTCCACCCAGCGCCTGCTCAACCGCGGCGCGCGGCTGACCGAGCTGCTCAAGCAGGCGCAGTTCAACCCCATGCCGTTCGAGGAGCAGACCGCGTCGATCTTCGCGGGGACGCAGGGGTATCTGGACAACGTGCCGGTGGCCGACGTGACTCGCTACGAGGCGGCGCTGCTGCAGGACCTGCGCGCCAATCACGCCGACGTACTGGCGATGATCCGCGACACCCGCGACCTCGGGGACGAGGCCAAGGGCAAGCTCAAGGGCGCGCTGGACAGCTTCGCGAAGACGTTTGCCTGATCGCGTCACCCCGGCGAAGGCTGGGGTCTCGCAGTAACCGAGAGACCCCGGCCTTTGCTGGGGTGACGATGGGAAAAGAATGGCATCCCTCAAGGCCCTCAAGATCCGCATCGGCTCGGTGAAGTCGACGCAGAAGATCACCAAGGCGATGAAGATGGTCGCCGCCGCCAAGCTGCGCCGCGCGCAGATGGCAGCGGAGGCCGGGCGTCCCTATGCCGAGCGCCTCAACGCGGTGATGGCGAGCCTTGCCTCCAAGGTCACCGTTGGTCCCGAATCCCCGCGCCTCCTTGCCGGCACCGGCGCGGACCAGGTCCACATGATGGTGATCGCGACATCCGAACGCGGCCTCGCCGGCGCGTTCAACTCGAACATCGTCCGCGCCGCCCGCAAGCGCGCCGACGAACTCACCGCCCAAGGCAAAACGGTCAAATTCTACCTCGTCGGCAAGAAGGGTCGCCCGGTCATCCAGCGCCTCTTCCCCGGCCAGATCGTCCACCAGGTCGACCAGACTGCGATCAAGAACGTCGCGTTCTCGGATGCGCTCGAAGTCGCCCGCGACCTCACCGCCCGCTTCGAGGCGGGCGAGTACGACGTCGCCCACCTCTTCTACGCCCGCTTCCAGTCCGCGCTCGTCCAAGTCCCGACCGAGCAGCAGCTGATCCCGGTCGATTTGTCGTCACAGCCGTCAACTTCGTCAACATCCGAAAAGTCGGCCGCGCTCGCGTCGGTCGAATACGAACCGGATGAAGAGGCCATCCTCGCCGAGCTCCTCCCCCGCAACGTCGCCATCCAGCTCTTCCGCGCCATGCTGGAGAACGCCGCGTCCGAGCAGGGCAGCCGCATGAACGCGATGGACAACGCCACCCGCAACGCCGGCGACATGATCAACCGCCTGTCGATCCAGTATAACCGCACCCGCCAGGCCGCGATCACCACCGAGCTGATCGAGATCATCGCGGGCGCCGAGGCGGTCTGAGCCGATGCGCGTCGCCGCCCTCCTTCTCTGCGCCACGCTCGCCGCCTGCGGTTCGGGCGAGCGATCCGCGCCCGCGCCCGTGGTCGAGGAGCGCGGCTCGGTCCGCGAGCGCGAGGTCGCGCAGGTCGCCGCCGCCCGGGAACTGACCGGCTGGGACCGCGTGTTCGCGTCGCCCGCCGCGACGGTCGGGATGGTCAACCAGGCGGGCTTCGGCCTGCCCGACTACGCCGCGTCCAAGGTCGGCTCGGCGCACAACGCGACCGGCGTCGACCGGATGATGTCGCGATCGGCCGCGCCCACGCCCAACATGGCGACCGCGACCGTCGCGGGCTCGGCGGCCGACCGCATCGACCAGATCAGCTACGTCCTGAAGCTGAACGATCCCGAGGACGCCGCGACCGCGCGCGACCGCTTCGCCGGGCTCGTCGCCGAGTTCCTGATCCGCGCCGGGATCGAGGGCGGCGCGCCGCTCGTCGACGCCGTCCGCGCGGGGCGCTCCGCCGAGCCGGTGGTCGGGGGCGCCCGGGCCACCGTGACCGCCACCGCGACCCGCATCGACGTGACTTTCCTCCACCCCGCCGCTACCGGCGCTCCAACGAAATCGTAAAAGGCTCCACCCATGGCGACCGCCGCTGAGATGATCCGTCCCCCCCTGACGACCAACAATGTCGGCCGCATCGCGCAGGTGATCGGCGCGGTGGTCGACGTGCATTTCGACCAGAACCTCCCCGCCATCCTCTCCGCGCTAGAGACCGACAATAACGGTGCCAAGCTGGTGCTCGAAGTCGCGCAGCATCTGGGCGAGAACACCGTCCGCACCATCGCCATGGACGCGACCGAGGGCCTGACGCGCGGGCAGGTCGTCCGCGACACGGGCTCGCAGATCACCGTGCCCGTCGGCCCGATGACGCTGGGGCGCATCCTGAACGTCGTCGGCGAGCCGATCGACGAGCGCGGGCCGGTGATGACGGACCTGCGCAGCCCCATCCACGCGTCCGCGCCGCTGTTCGTCGACCAGTCGACCGAGAGCGCGATCCTGGTGACGGGCATCAAGGTCATCGACCTGCTCGCCCCCTATGCGCGCGGCGGCAAGATCGGGCTGTTCGGCGGCGCGGGCGTCGGCAAGACCGTGCTGATCCAGGAGCTGATCAACAACATCGCCAAGGGCC
>CAXTFF010000286.1:0-2721 GCA_964243325.1 uncultured Sphingomonas sp. | reverse complement strand
CACGCGCCGACCAGCATCAGCGCGATCGCGCCGAGCGACAGCACCAGCTCGGGCAAGGTCATCAGGAGGTTGTCGGTGTAGCTCATCAGTGCGCGCCCCCATGCGCGACGGCGGGTACGGCGACGGCCGGAGCGCGCCCGGCGGTCGGTCGCGAGTCGCTCGTCGGCGTCGCGCGCTCGATCCGCTCGAGCAGGCGGCCCACGTCACCCCGCATCGGCGCCATGAAGCTTTCGGGATAGACGCCCATCCACAACACCACGCCCGCGATCGGCGCGAGCAGCCACAGCTCGCGGCGGCTGAGGTCGGGCATCGCGCGCACCGCGTCCGACCCGACCTCGCCGTACGCCACGCGGCGGTACAGGTAGAGCGAATAGGCCGCGCCCAGGATGATCCCCGTCGTGCAGAGGAAAGCGGTCCAGGTCGATATTTGATAGCTGCCGAGCAGGCTCAGGAACTCGCCCACGAACCCGCTCGTACCCGGCAGCCCGATGGAGGCCATGGTGAACAGCAGGAAGAACACGGCATAGGTCGGCATCACGCTCGCCACGCCGCCGTACGCCGCGATCTCGCGGGTGTGGAGCCGGTCGTAGATGACGCCCACGCACAGGAACAGGGCGGCGGAGACGAGACCGTGCGAGAGCATGACGATCATCGCGCCCTCGATCCCCTGCCGGTTGAACGCGAACAGGCCGATCGTGACGATCGCCATGTGCGCGACGGACGAATAGGCGATCAGCTTCTTCATGTCCGCCTGCACCAGCGCCACGAGCGAGGTGTAGATCACCGCCACCGCCGACAGCGCGAAGATCAGCCAGGCGAGCTGCCCCGACGCCTCCGGGAACATCGGTAGCGAGAAGCGCAGGAAGCCGTAGCCGCCGAGCTTCAGCAGCACGCCCGCCAGGATCACCGATCCCGCGGTCGGCGCCTGGACGTGCGCGTCGGGCAGCCAGGTATGGACGGGCCACATCGGCATCTTGACCGCGAACGACGCGAAGAAGGCGAGCCACAGCCAGGTCTGGGCGCCAGCCGGGAAGTCATACGCCATCAGCTGCGGGATGTACGTCGTTCCCGCTTGCCGGGTCATGTAAAGCATCGCGATCAGCATCACGAGCGAGCCGAGCAGCGTGTAGAGGAAGAACTTGTAGGACGCGTAGATCCGGTTCGCGCCGCCCCAGATGCCGATGATGAGGAACATCGGGATCAGCCCGGCCTCGAAGAAGATGTAGAACAGGAAGATGTCCTGCGCCGCGAACGTGCCGATCATCAGCACTTCCGTCAGCAGGAACGCCGACATGTATTCGGGCACCCGCTTCTCGATCGCGCTCCAGCTCGCGCCCACGCAGATGGGCATCAGGAACACCGACAGCATGATCAGCAGCAGCGCGAAGCCGTCGATGCCCAGCGCCCAGGCGAAGCGGCCGAACACCGGCTGGAACTCCTGGAACTGCCACTGCGCGCCGCCGGTCTCGAACCCGGTCCACAGGACGATGCCGAGCGCCAGGTCGATCAGCGTGGCCCCGAGCGCCAGCCACCGCGCCTCGCGCGCCGACACGAACAGGCAGGCGACCGCCGCCAGCGCGGGGACGCCCAGCATGAGCGACAGGATGGGATAGCCGTGCGTCACCGGATCAACCCGCGATGGCCCAGGTCACCGCGCCGGTGAGCCCGATCAGCATGACGAAGGCATAAGTGTAGATGTGTCCAGTCTGTAGCCGAGCCGCCGCCCGCACGCCCGCTTGCACGACCCAGGCCGACCCGTTCGGGCCGAAGCGGTCGATCGTCTTCTCGTCGCCCCGATGCCAGAACAGGCGGCCGAGCGCGAAGGCGGGGCGGACGAAAAGCAGGTGGTACAGCTCGTCGAAATACCACTTGTTGAGGAACCAGCGATACGGAAGGTCGAACGTAGCCGCGACCTTGGTGGGCGCGTCCGCCGAGCGGATGTACATGCCGTAGGCGAGCAGGAGGCCGCCCAGCATCGCGAAGCTCGCCGACAGCTTCACGAACAACGGCACCTCGTGCATCGCATGCATGAGCTGCTCGCGGAACGCGATGCTCCCGCGCCAGAACTCCGCGCCCGCCTCGGGCTCGATGAAATAATGGTGGAACGCGAACCCCGCCGCGACCGCGCCCAGCGACAGGACGCCGAGCGGCAGCAGCATCGACCACGGGCTCTCATGCGGATGGTAGCCGCCCGTGCCGTGGGGCACGTCGGCCGCGTCCATCGAGCGGGACGCGGGCGAGTCGCCATGCTCGTCGGCCGGATGGTCCGCATGACCATGCCCGTGCGCGTCATGGAGCGCGTGCTGGATATGCTCCGACGCGGCCCAGCGCGGCGTGCCCCAGAAGGTCAGGAACATCAGCCGCCACGAATAGAAGCTCGTCAGGAACGCGACGAGCATCCCCGTCATCGAAACGCCCAGCCAGCCGGACGCCCAGCTCGCCTCGATGATCGCGTCCTTGGAATAGAAGCCCGCGAAGCCGCCCACGCCGTACAGCCCGACGCCCGTGATCGCGAGCGTGCCGATCAGCATGGCGGCGAAGGTCAGCGGGATGCTTTTACGCAGGCCGCCATAGAACCGCATGTCCTGCTCGTGGTGCATCGCGTGGATCACCGACCCCGCGCCCAGGAACAGCAGCGCCTTGAAGAAGGCGTGGGTGAACAGGTGGAACATCGCCGCGCCGTACGCGCCCACACCCGCCGCGAAGAACATGTAGCCGAGC
>CAXTFF010000285.1:0-2733 GCA_964243325.1 uncultured Sphingomonas sp. | reverse complement strand
GCCTCCACCGCGCCCTGTCCGCGCGCGCCGGTGAAGGCGTTCGAGTTGCCCGCGTTCACCACCAGCGCGCGGGCCTGGCCCAGCGTCAGCGCGGCGCGGCACCAGTCGACCTCGGGCGACGGGCAGCGGCTTCGCGTCAGCACGCCCGCCACCGTCGTGCCGGGATCGAGCGCGACGAAGGTCAGGTCGTCGCGATCCCAGTCCTTGTACCCCGCGCGCGCGGTGCGCGGGGTCGCGCCGGCGACGGCGGGGAGGTCGGGAAAGGGCTGCGCGAGCGGGGAGCGGATCATGTGCGCCCCTTAGGCGGCGCGCCTCGGACGGCCAAGCGGGCGATCAGCCCGGGTCCTTGCGCAGGCCTCCGTCCCCGTCGGCGAGCAACCAGGGGCGTAACAGCTTGCGGATACGCGGCAGGACGAACCAGGTGAGCGTCGCCGTCATCACGAGCGAGGTGGCGGCGAGTTCGACGGGCGCGGGCAGCTTGAACGGAAGCAGCGCCATCAGACCGTTCAGGACCAGAAGCAGCGGGAACACCGCCAGCCAGGTCGCGATCCAGGTCTTCCATTTCGGGGTCGCGGCTTCGCTCGGTATGCGGACCTGGACGCGGCGGCCGTCTTCCAGCCGGCTGCATCCGGTCGAAAAGGCGTCCGCCTCCGCGTCGAGCGCGTGCCGGGCGGGGGCGTCCCGCCAACGACGCGCGTCCTCCGCCGTCCGGAAACGCTGGACCGCGTAGACGAAGCCGCCGGGCTGCTCGAGCCGGACCACGCCCGCCGCGTCCGCCTCCCGTTCGGCCGCGTCGTCGAGCCGGTCGGCCCAGCGGGCGAAGTCCTCCTCCCGGCCGTCCTTGATCAGGCGGGTGGTGATCAGGGCGGCGGGCTGATCCGGGGCGGGCGTGGAGTGGGACATGGACGGCGAACGCATCAGGCGCGGTCTGGTCGCCTGGACCGGGTCGCGCGGACGCCGTAAGCCGCCGGTCGCATGAGCGATGGATCGATCCCGCCGGTCGCGCCGACGCGTTCGTCGGTGCTGGACCGTGACCCCGGCCGCCCCGAGCCGCGACTGGTCGGGAACGGCACGGGTTTGACGGTCGGCGTGCTTGCCTCGTGCGCCGTTCTGCTAGCGGTGGAAAGCGTGCTGGTCTGGCGGTCGATGACGGATGCGGCGCTGCCTCGGTGGACCTCGCCCTTGAAGTCGCGGGTCCCGCCCCGGCCGGTGAAGCCGGATTCCGTCGTGGAGAGAAGGACCGTTCCGGTTCCCGACGCGAGCAGGGCGAACCGGCCGCCGCGCGGCGATCCCGCGGCCTTCTTCACCGACGTATACCCGGCCGCGGCGATCAGGGCGGGCGAGCAGGGGCGCGTGGTGGCACGGCTGCGCATCGACGAGACGGGAACCCCGGTCGAGTGTCAGATCGTCACCTCCAGCGGCTCGACCAGCCTGGAAAGCGCGACCTGCGGGATCGCGCTGAACCGTGTCCGCTTCGATCCGGCGCGGGACGCGCGCGGCGCGGCCA
Organism: uncultured Sphingomonas sp.; assembly: GCA_964243325.1. Classification (GTDB taxonomy): domain Bacteria; phylum Pseudomonadota; class Alphaproteobacteria; order Sphingomonadales; family Sphingomonadaceae; genus Sphingomonas. The sequence continues at coordinate 1,226 of CAXTFF010000285.1, read as the reverse complement.
AGGCGTCCTACTATACGTTGCCCGTCACCTGGAAATTGCCCGATCGAGCGTCGGACGGCGGCCGGGGACGGATGGGGTCGCCTACACGAGGCTGAACCTGGAGATCGCGATCGAACTCCGGCCAGACGGCGAAATCATCGCTTGTCGTCTTCTGACGTCGAAGTTGCCGAGTTGGACCGACCCTGCGGACGACCCTTGCCCGCTATTCCGGCCGGGCCTGCAGATGGGTCCCGCGTTCAGGCGAGACGGCAGGCCGTTCGCGTCCACGATGGTGGAGCGAGTGACGCGCAGGATCGCGACGGCGCCCTGATCGGAACCGGGCGGCGGAGCGATGTCGTTAGTGGACGATACAGGTCGGGGCGGGTAACGCTTCGCGCATGAGGCTTCTGCTCCTCCTGTCGGCGCTGTTCGCCGCGCTCACGGGCGCGGGGGCGACCGCGCGTCCGATCGGGGCGCCGGCGGTGAGCGCCAGCGCGCGCGTCGCCCAGCCGGAGCGGGTCAGGGCGCACGCGCATGTGCTGCTTGCGACGAGGCCTGCGGGCGTCGCGGCGGCCGAGCCCGTATCGGCGGCGCGTTCGGCTCCCAGGCCCGCGCCCGCGCGGCTGTGGACACAGCGTCGGCGCGAGTAGCGCGCTTCCGTCCGGCTCCGGCCGCCCTATCTCCGCTTCGATCATCCCCGGCGCGCGCCACGGCCGCGTCCGCCTCCAATCGCAGGACCACGCTTATGCTCGGCGGCTTCGCCAAATCGCTGTTCGGTTCGTCCAACGACCGATACGTCAAATCGCTCAGTCCCCTGATCGCCAAGATCGCCGGGTTCGAACCCGCGCTCCAGGCCATGTCCGACGAGCGACTCGCCGGGCAGACCGAGCTGTTCCGCCAGCGGCTGGCGGACGGGGCCAAGCTCGACGACCTGCTTCCGGAAGCGTTCGCGACGGTGCGCGAGGCGGCCAGGCGGGTGCTCGGCCAACGGCATTACGACGTGCAGATGGTCGGCGGGATCGTGCTCCACCGCGGCGAGATCGCCGAGATGCGCACGGGGGAAGGCAAGACGCTGGTCGCGACACTCGCGACGTACCTGAACGCGCTGCCGGGCGACGGCGTCCACGTCGTCACCGTCAACGACTATCTGGCGGCGCGCGACGCGGAGTGGATGGGGCGGGTCTACGGCTTCCTCGGCATGTCGGTGGGCGTGATCGTCCCCAACCTGTCCGACGAGCAGCGGCGGA
>CAXTFF010000284.1:0-2752 GCA_964243325.1 uncultured Sphingomonas sp. | reverse complement strand
GAACGCGTGCATGGTGGGGACCAGGTACGCGCCCGTGGTCTTGAACAGCCCGATCGTCTGGTCGTCCAGGTACGACCCGTGCTCGATCGAATCGACGCCCGCGCGCAGCGCCAGGTCGATCCCCGACTTGCCGTGCGCATGGGCCGCCGCCTTCCGCCCGAACGCGTGCGCGGTGTCGACGATCGCCTTCATCTCGTCGAAGGTCATCTGCGCCTCCAGCCCGCCCGCGATGTTGGACCCGACCCCGCCGGTCGCCGCGAACTTGATCACCTCCGCGCCCGAGAAGATCTGCTCCCTCGTCGCGCGGCGGCAGTCGTCGGGGCCGTTGCAGATCTCCGGCGAGGCCTCGCGCTCGACATGCGCGTACTCTCGCCTCAGGCCGTTCGCGTCGCCGTGCCCGGCCGTCACCGACACCATCCGCCCGGCGTTCACCACCGTCGGTCCCGCCACCTCGCCGCGCGCGATCGCGTCGCGCAGCGCCCGGATGCCGCGCGGCTCGCCGCCCAGGTCGCGCACCGTGGTCACGCCCGCCTCCAGCGTCCGCCGGGCGTTGGCGACCGCGGTCAGCAGCTCGTCCTCCGCGTCGGTCGTGGTCGCGTTCAGCCGCTGTTGGAGCGGGTAGCCCGTCGAATAGAGATGGACGTGCATGTCGATCAGCCCGGGCAGGACGTAGCGGTCCTTGAGGTCGACGATACGCACCCCCGCGGGCGGGTCGGCGTAACCGTCGCGCACTTCGGTGATCCTGCCGTCGCGCACAACGATCGTCGAGGGCCCACGCGCCGCCCGACCCGGCTGATCGAGCAGCCGACCGGCGTGGATGTAGGTGGTGGCGGACGCGGCGGGCGCGGCGACCGGCGGCGCGACCTGCGCGACGGCGGCGGTGCCGGTTAGCAGCGCGAGCGCGAAGGCGATGTGCTTCATGATGATCCCCCTTGTTCCACAGGGATCGTTGCGCGGCGGCCCGGGGGCGGTCAAGCCGCGTTGCGCTTCATGCTTTCCGCCATCCGCGCCAGCTGCTCGGGGGTCGCCTCGCCCTGATGCCGCGCCTTCCACTCCGCATACGGCATCCCGTACACCGCCTCGCGTCCATCCTGCTTGGGCATCCCGCCCGCGTCGGCCACCCAGTCGCCCAGGCAGTTGCGGCAGAAGCCCGCCAGCCCCATCAGCTCGACATTCTGCGCATCGGTCCGGTGGCGCAGGTGCCGCACCAGCCGCCGGAACGCCTCGGCGGCGGTGCGGTCGTCGATCTCGTCCATCGGGTCCATCGGTGACGCCTTTCGGTTGATCGGGCGCGATTAGGCCCTAGAGGCGGCTGGCGCAAAGTGCCGGAGCGTTCACCATGATCAAACATATGCCGCCCCGCCTGCGGAAGGTCCGCGTGCTCGCCACGCTCGGCCCCGCCAGCAGCACCCCCGAGATGATCGGCACGCTGTTCCAGGCGGGCGCGGACGCGTTCCGCATCAACATGTCGCACGGCGACCAGGCGGGCAAGGTCGCGGTCGTCCAGGCGATCCGGGACCTGGAGAAGCGCTTCGGCCGTCCCAGCACGATCCTGGCCGACTTGCAGGGCCCCAAGCTGCGCGTGGGCCGCTTCGCCGGTGGAAGCATCACGCTCCGCACCGGCCAGGACTTCAGCTTCGACCGCTCCGACGCGCCCGGCGACGACGCCCGCGTCGAGCTTCCCCACCGCGAAATCTTCGCCGCGATCGAGCCCGGCGCGCGGCTGCTCCTCGACGACGGCAAGCTCGTGCTTCGCGTGGTCGAGCACGACGGGACCCGCATCGCCACGCGCGTCGAGGTCGGCGGCAGGCTGTCCAACAACAAGGGGCTGAACGTCCCCGACGTCGTCGTGCCGATGGCCGCGCTGACGGAAAAGGACCGCTCCGACCTCGCCTGGGCCGTCGGCCAGGGCGTCGACTGGATCGCGCTGTCGTTCGTCCAACGCCCCGAGGATCTGATGGACGCCAGGCGGCTGATCGAGGGCAAGGCCGCGCTGCTCGCCAAGATCGAGAAGCCGTCGGCGATCGAGCGGCTGGAGGAGATCGTCGAGCAATGCGACGCGGTCATGGTCGCGCGCGGCGACCTGGGCGTCGAGCTCCCGCCGCAGACCGTCCCCGCGCTCCAGAAGCGCATCGTCGAGGTGTCGCGCAGGCTCGGGCGGCCGGTGGTGGTCGCCACCCAGATGCTCGAATCGATGATCACCTCGCCCTCGCCCACCCGCGCCGAGGTGTCGGACGTGGCGACCGCGATCTACGACGGCGCGGACGCGATCATGCTGTCGGCCGAATCGGCGGCGGGCGACTGGCCCGTCGAGTCGGTGGCGATGATGAACGCGATCGGCGAGGCGGTGGAGCGCGACCCCGGCCACGGCGACCGCGTCCATTTCACGATCACCAAGCCCGACCCCACCACCGCCGACGCGCTCGCCGAGGCCGCCAAGAACATCGCCGCCACCGTGTCGGCCAAGGCGATCATCTGCTTCACCACCAGCGGCTCCACCGCCCGGCGCGTCGCGCGCGAGCGGCCCGCCGTGCCGATCCTGGTGCTCACCCCCAGCCAGTCGACCGCGCGCCGCCTGGGGCTCCTATGGGGCACGCACGCCGTCCTGACGCGCGACGTCGAGGATTTCGAGGCGATGGTCGCCAAGGCCAAGCGCATGGCGCTGCGCCACGGCATCGCGCAGGCGGGCGACCAGGTGATCGTGATGGCGGGCGTCCCCTTCCGCACGCCGGGATCGACCAACGGCATCCAC
>CAXTFF010000283.1:0-2770 GCA_964243325.1 uncultured Sphingomonas sp. | reverse complement strand
TGCAACGCGTCGTTGCCCGCATTGCCCTGCAACAGGTTGGCCGCCGCGTTGCCGAGCAGTACGTCGTTCCCACGACCGCCCGTGGCATTCTCGATCACGGCGCCCGCCGCGATCGTGTAGCCGCCGAAGATGTCGTCCACGAACGACACCACGCCGCCTCCGGTGGCCGTATAGTCGAGCGTCGCGGCGGTGAGGTCGATCTGCGTCGCGCGCGCGCCATCATAGCGGATCTCGTCGGTGCCCGCCGAATCCCAGATCGTCTGGTAATAGGTGCCGAGGTCGTTGGCGTCGCCCAGCCGGTAGACGTCGTTGCCGGTGTTGCGCGCGACGACGCCGTAGCGCTCCTGGAGGACGGCGATGTCGAACGCGCTCAGCGTGCCGGACCAGCCGCTGTCGATGTTCGCGCGGGTGTAGGGCGTCGGGCCGTCGGGATGGAGCTGCCACGCGTCGTTGTACGACATTACGGTGTAGACGCCCTGGTTCAGGTCGAACACGCCGAGCGAGCCGGTCGCCGACGTGACGCCCAGCATGATGTCGGACCCGCCGCCATTGTCGTGCGGGTGAGCCAATCCATGCGCATGGCCGAATTCATGCAGGATCACCGCGAACGAGTAGCCGCCCTTCTGCAGGCTTTGCTGGCCGGGCAGGTTCCAGCCGCCGCTCAGGACGTTGAACACGCCCACGCCCTGGTCCTCTCCGAAGGCGGGGTCCTGCGGGAAGAAATACGCGCCGTAGTCCTCCGACTCGGTCTTGAGCAGGCGGAAGGTGGCTTTCGAAGCGTCGGTCGTGACCTGGTAATCGATGCCCAGGATGCGCTCGAACTCCTCGAGCGCGAGCATCACCTGCCCCTTCTCGAAGGCGTTCCAGTCGATGGTGACCATCGGCGCGTCGCCCGCGTCGTTGGTCTGACCGAAATTCTCGTCCGAGTCGCCGAAATAGACATACGCGGTCGGTACGCCGTTCACCTGCACGGTGGGTACGTTGTCGGCGTTGACCCAATCGATCGAGTCGAGCGGATCGAACTGCGACGGGTCGACCTCGCTCACATCCAGCGTGTAGCCGCCCGTTTGGTCGGGATAGCCAAGCGCGTCGAGGAAGTAGAAGCCGCTCTCCGGAGCCAGGAAGCTGAAGCCCGAACTGCTGTCCGTCGGGAACCGGACGTCGTCGTTGAAGCCGATGAACGTTCCGTCCGGCCCATAGATGCCCAGGATCGTGTCGACCTCGCCGGCCGGCACGTTCTCCGGATCGGTGTCGTAATCGGCACCGGCCGCCAACTGGAAGGTGTAGAGTTTGCCCGCCTCGAGAAAGATCTTGTAGGTATCGATATCGTTGCTGGTGTCGATGAAGCCGAAGGTGGTGCCCACCCCGATCTCGACCGCGGCGGCGAAGGTATCGGGTACTTCGTCGGCGGGCGGCTTGACCCAGATGTCGACCGTATAGTCGCCTACATCGCCGGGTTCGAATGACTGCGCCGTCAAGAAATAGGTGCCCGTCGCGGTCGCGGTGAAGGTGAGGAGCGAAGTGATCCCCGCGCCGCCATCGTCGTCGGCGTTCAGGAACGTGCCGTTCTGGTCGAACAGGCCCAGCAGCGGATCGTTGAGCCCGTTCTCGCCCACGCCGCGCAATGCGACCGAGTAGGTCTGGCCCGCGATCACGGAAATCCCGATCACGTCGCGGGCTTCGCCCGGCGAGATCGTGCCGGGGATGCGACCGTCCGAGTCGACCTGCAGGCTGCTGGGCACGGTGGCCCGCACGGTGGAGGGCAGCTCATGGGCGCGGTCGCGCGCGATCGCCGATTTACCCTGGCAGATCATGCAGCCGCAGCTGAGCTCGCCGTCGAACTTCGCTTCGCCGAGCGCATAGGTGTCGATGTACATCCGATGATCCCCTTTTCGATCGTTTCCACGTCCGATGTCGCCCGCGAGCGCCCGGATATTTGCCGAGCGGGACAAATCATGAAATTAACGAAACATCAACACCCGTGTCGATGGACGTGAGGAGGAACAGCAAATGACTTTTTTCGGGACAGGCAGACGCCTCACTGCATCCGGGCTGATCGGAATGGCGCTGACCGCGGGTTTCGGCACGGCGCGGGCGGGGCAGGGCGCACCCGACCGCGCCTGGATCGACGCGGCGCGTCGGCCCGCCGCTTCGTCGGCGTCATCCAGGCGCGACCTGCCATATGCGCGGGGACGCGAGTTCCGGACGCTCGACGCCTATCTCGCTCATCTGAAAGCCTATGCCGCGCCGATCGACAGGCCCTGGTACCGGGAAGTGGGTCCAGGCCTCTACAAGCTCGAGACCGGCAACCTGCGCACGAACGCCCAGCCGCGCCTATTCACGCGCGACGAACTGAAGCGCCGGTTCGGCTTCCGCGATTAGAGCGACCGGATCACTGGTCCAGGAAGCTGCGCATCTTCCGGCTGCGCGAGGGGTGCTTAAGCTTCCTGAGCGCCTTGGCTTCGATCTGGCGGATGCGTTCGCGGGTGACGCTGAATTGCTGGCCGACCTCCTCCAGCGTGTGGTCGGTGTTCATGCCGATGCCGAAGCGCATCCGTAGCACGCGCTCCTCGCGCGGCGTCAGGCTCGCGAGGACGCGGGTGACCGTCTCCTTCAGGTTCGCCTGGATCGCAGCATCGACGGGAATAACCGCGTTCTTGTCCTCGATGAAGTCGCCCAGATGGCTGTCCTCCTCGTCGCCGATCGGCGTCTCGAGCGAGATCGGCTCCTTGGCGATCTTCATCACCTTGCGGACCTTCTCGAGCGGCAT
>CAXTFF010000282.1:0-2792 GCA_964243325.1 uncultured Sphingomonas sp. | reverse complement strand
GGCCTCAGCAGCACCAGCGCCGCGATCCCGGCCGACGCCGCCGATCCCGCCGCGACCCACGCCGCGATCGTCCACGCGGCTTCCAGCCCGGCACCCCGCGCCGCCAGCACCCCGCCGAGCAGCGCGGTGCCGATCAGCCCGCCCGTCCGCGCGATCGCCGAGTTGAACCCGTTGGCCGTGCCCACATGGTCCCGGTCGACCGCCGCCATCACCGCCGTCGTCAGCGGCGCGACCGCGCCGGCCAGCCCCAGCCCGATCAGCGCGATCGCCGGCAGCACGGTGGCGGCGTAGCTCCCCTCCGCCCCGATCCGCGACGCCAGCGCGAAACCGCCCGCCACTACCAGCGGCCCGGTCGTCAGCGGCCCGCGCGGCCCGATCCGCGCCGCCAGGGCGCCCATCGCCCTGGACGCCGCGCCGATGATCAGCGGCAACGGCAGCAGCGCCGCCCCGGCCTGCGTCGGCGAGTATCCCTTCAGCTCGATCAGCAGGAACGGCAGCGCCACGAACAACCCGCCCAGCGCGCCGTAGAGCAGGAACGTCAGCAGCGTCAGCCCGGCGAAGCTCCTGGTCCCGAACATGGCGAGCGGCATGATCGCATTGGGACCCCGCCGCCGCTCGATCACCACGAACAGCGCCAGCGCGCCGAGTCCGCCCAGCGTCGCGGGCCAGCCGCCCGTCCCCGCCGTCTCGCCCGTCAGCCGCGTCAGCCCGAACGTCACCAGCGCCAGCCCCGCAGTCGCCATGCCCACGCCCAGCCAGTCGAGCGCGCCGCCCGCGGGCTCACGGCTCTCGGCCACGCGCCGCCACCCCAGCCACAGCGCCCCGGCCGCCAGCGGCAGGTTGAGGAGGAAGATCGCCCGCCACCCCGCCGTGTCGACCAGCCATCCGCCCAGCAGCGGACCCAGCGCCCCAGCGATCGCTCCCGTCGCCGCCCAAGTGCCGATCGCGCGGCCCCGCTCTTCGCCGGCGAAGGCGCGGCCAAGCAGCGCCAGGCTGTTGGGCATCAGCATCGCCGCGCCCATCCCCTGCCCCGCGCGCGCCGCCAGCAACGTCGCCAGGTCGGAAGCGCAGGCGCACGCGCCCGACGCGACCGCGAACAGCGCGATCCCGGCCAGGAATAGCCGCCGTCGCCCGAACCGATCCCCCGCCGCGCCGCCCAGCAGCAGCAACGCCGACAAAGGCAGCAGATAGGCGTTGACCACCCACTGCAGCCCTTCCGCCCCGCCGCCCACATCCGCGCCGATCGCAGGCAGCGCGACGTTGACCACCGACCCGTCCACGAAGGCGAGGCTGGATGCCAGGATCGACGCCACCAGGGTCCACCGCGCTTGCGTCGCGTCCGCCACGTCCGTCGCTCCTATCCGACACTCCGCCATACCCTTGTCGCACGCCGCGGAGGCCGCCTCGCTCACGCCACCGCCAGCGCCAGCGTCCGGCGCGCCTCGTCGAGATGGAGGCGCTCGACCATCCGCCCCTCCACCCGGATCACGCCGAGCTTGGCGTGCTGCGGCAAGGCGAACGCGGCGACGACCTGCTGCGCCCAGGCGATCTCCTCGGGCTCGGGCGTGAACACCGCGTTGGCGGGCGCGATCTGGCTCGGATGGATCAGCGACTTGCCGTCGAACCCGAACGCCAGCCCCTGCCGGCACTCCGCCTCGACCGCGGCCGGATCGTCCACGACGTTCGACACCCCGTCCAGCGCGACCAGCCCGCCCGCCCGCGCCGCCACGACGATCTGCGCGAGCAGCGGCAATAGCGGCGCGCGGTCGACGCCCGGCCGACACCGCATCTCCTTGGCCAAGTCGTTCGTTCCCGCCACCAGCACGCGCGGCGCGCCGTCGACGATCGCGCGCAGGTTCATGATCCCCCGGCACGTCTCGATCATCGCCCATAGCGGCGCGGCGATCCGGTCGCGCGCCTCCGCCAGCGGCTCGGGGCCCGACACCTTGGGCAGCAGCACCGCATCGATCGGCAGGCCCGACAGCGCCCGTAGGTCGTCCCGCCCCCATTCGGTGTCGAGCGCGTTGACCCGCACCACCAGCTCGCGCCCGCCGAAGCCGCCCGCCCGCGCCGCCGCCACCGCCGCCGCGCGCGCGCCCACCTTTGTCTCGGGCGCGACCGCATCCTCCAGATCGAGGATCACGACATCGCACGGCAACCCGCGGGCCTTGTCGATCGCGCGCGGGTTCGAGGCGGGCATGAACAGCGCGGAGCGGCGGGGGCGGTATGTCTTCACATGGCTATCCGAGCGCCGCGTGGGCCATTTTCAGATCCTCGACGAAGCGGCCGTATTCGACCTCGGCCATCGCCGGATCGGGGAGCCGCAGCAGATAACTCGGATGCACCGTGATCCACGCCTGTCCCCCGTCCGGCAGCTCCATCGCGCGGCCCCTGGACGCGCCGATCGTCATCGCCTTGCCGAACAGCGACCGCGCGGCCGTCGCGCCCAGCGCGACGGTCACCTTGGGCCGCAGCAGCATCCGCTCCTGCTCGATCCACCAGCGGCAGGCGTTGATCTCGCCCGTATCGGGCTTGGCGTGGATGCGCCGCTTGCCGCGCTGCTCGAACTTGAAATGCTTGACCGAATTGGTGACGTACGCCTCCGACCGGTCGATCCCGGCCTGCGCCAGCGCGCGGTTGAACATCTGCCCGGCGGGTCCGACGAACGGCTTGCCGGCCAGGTCCTCCTGGTCGCCCGGCTGCTCGCCCACGAACATCATGGTGGCGGACACCGGCCCCTCGCCGAACACCGTCTGCGTGGCGGGCTTGTACAGGTGGCAGCGCGTGCAGCC
>CAXTFF010000281.1:0-2796 GCA_964243325.1 uncultured Sphingomonas sp. | reverse complement strand
TCAACCGCCGCGAACAGTTCGCGCTGGAAAAGGTGCTGGTCGACGAGCTGCTGGGATTGGGGCCGCTCGAGGAGCTGCTGGCCGACCCGACCAGCACCGACATCATGGTGAACGGCCGGGAGCAGACCTACATCGAGCAGAAGGGCAAGCTGATCCTCGCCCCCATCCAGTTCCGCGACGAGGAGCACCTGTTCCAGATCGCGCAGCGGATCTGCAACTCGGTCGGCCGCCGCGTGGACCAGACCACCCCGCTCGCCGACGCGCGGCTGAAGGACGGGTCCCGCGTCAACGTGATCGTGCCGCCGCTCAGCCTGCGCGGCACCGCGATCTCCATCCGCAAGTTCTCGGCCAAGCCGATCACGCTCGACATGATGGCGGGCTTCGGGAGCATGTCGCCGAAGATGGCGACCGCGCTCAAGGTCGCGGGCGCCAGCCGGTTCAACATCGTCATCTCGGGCGGCACCGGCTCGGGCAAGACGACGATGCTGAACGCCCTGTCCAAGATGATCGACCCGGGCGAGCGCGTGCTGACGATCGAGGACGCCGCCGAGCTCCGGCTCCAGCAGCCGCATTGGCTGCCGCTGGAGACGCGCCCCGCCAACCTGGAGGGCCAGGGCGAGATCACGATCCGCGACCTCGTCAAGAACGCGCTGCGCATGCGCCCCGACCGGATCATACTGGGCGAGATCCGCGGGTCGGAATGCTTCGACCTGCTCGCCGCCATGAACACGGGCCATGACGGGTCGATGTGCACGCTCCACTCCAACTCCCCGCGCGAGTGCCTGGGGCGCATGGAGAACATGGTCATGATGGGCGACATCAAGATGCCCAAGGAGGCGATCAGCCGCCAGATCGCCGACTCGGTCGATCTGGTCGTCCAGGTCAAGCGCCTGCGCGACGGCAGCCGCCGCGTGACCAACATCACGGAGGTGATCGGGATGGAGGGCCCGGTGATCGTCACGCAGGAGCTGTTCAAGTTCGAATATCTGGAGGAGTCGGCCGACGGCAAGATCATCGGCGAATACCGCGCGATGGGCCTGCGCCCCTACACGCTCGACAAGGCGCGCCAGTTCGGGTTCGACCAGGCGTTCCTGGAGGCCTGCCTCTAGGGCGACGGCCGGTGCGGACCTACATGCCGCCCGCATGTACCGCGTCCTCCCGCTCGCCTTCCTGCTCGTCGCCGCGCAGGCGCCCGTCCCGGTCGCCAACCGCGATCCCGGCGAGTTCCAGATCATGGCGGACGCGGAGACGCGCTGGGTCGCGTTCGACCTGACGCCGGGCAACCAGGTCCGCTTTCCCATGACGGTCGACGGCAGGCCCGCGACCGCGATCCTCGATACGGGCGTCAGCTTCTCCGTGCTGTCGCGCAGGTTCGCCGGGATCGACCCCGCGCGCGTGGAGGCCAGCGGCGAAGCGAGCGCGATCGGCGGCGCGGTGCCGATCGGCTGGACGCCGACCGCCTCCGTCACGCTGGGCGGCGTGACGCGCACGGGCGGCGGGCTGATCGTGGCCACCCTGCCCGCGCCGGCGACCGGCAGCGCGGCGGGCGTGGACCTGCTCGTCGGGCGCGACCTGCTGGAGCGGTACGCGCTCGACATCGACTATCCCGCCAAGCGGTTCCGGCTGCTCCCGTCGGGTCGGCTGCCGTTCCGGGGCGCGGTCGCGCCGCTGGCCGTCTCGGCGGCGCGGCGGGTGTACGAGACCGAGTTCCGGCTCGGCGGACGGCGCGTCCGGCCGGTGATCGTCGACACCGGCGACGGATCGCCCGTGACCGTGACCCGGGCGAACTGGGCGGCGGCGAGGCTCGGCGCGCTGCCGACCACCAGCTCGCTGTCGTTCGGGCTGGCGGGCCGCGTCGTCCACGATCTGGCGGTCGTGCCCGAACTGAAGCTCGGCGCGCTGACCGCGCGCGACGTCGAGGTCCGGATCGAGGCGGCGGACGGCTTCTCCGCCCGGGTCGGGGCGGCGGGGCGGATCGGCACGGGCTTCCTCCAGCGCCGGCGCGTGCTGCTCGACCCGGGCGCGGGTCGGATGGTGTTCGCCCCGGGCGCCGACGCGGCCCCGGTCCGCTCCACCAGCGGGCTGCTGCTGGGCATCCTGCCGACGCGCATCCGGGTGCTCCACGTCATGCGCAACGGCCCGGCGGCCGCGAGCGGGTGGAAGGACGGCGACCTGATCTGCGCGGTCGACGGCACCCCGGTCACCGCCGCCTACCCGACGAGCCCGCTCGCGCTCTGGACGATCGGCGATCCGGGCCGCGTGGTCTCCTTGCGGACCTGCGCGGGGGTCGAGCGGCCGCTGACGCTCAGGCGCTTCTACTAGCGGCGGCTTGCGCGCGCGGTCCCCGAGCGTCATGCAGCGGCGGACCACAACCGGAGAGCCGCCCATGTCCCGCCTGATCGCCGTCGCCTGCATCGCCGCCGTCGCGACCGGCGGCGCGGTGGCCCAATCCGCCCGCCCGACCGGCGCGATCGCCGCCGCCGTCGCGTCGGACGCGCGCACGCCCGCCAACCGCGAGCGCGACCGCTACCGCCACCCCGCCGAGACCCTCGCCTTCTTCGGCGTGAAGCCGACCGACACGGTGGTCGAGTTCATCCCCGGCGGCGGCTGGTACACCGAGATCCTGGCCCCGATGGTCAAGGGCCGGGGCCGCTACGTCGCGCTGGTGCCCCTGTCGCAGGCCGACCGCACGCGCGCCATGCTGGCGGGCAAGGCCGCGCGGTTCGGCGCGGCGCGCGTCGAGACGGTCGAGATGGGCGCGGGCACCACGACGATGGCGCCCGGCACCGCCGACGT
>CAXTFF010000280.1:0-2800 GCA_964243325.1 uncultured Sphingomonas sp. | reverse complement strand
CCGCCCACCGGCTCGACCTGGCGCGCGTCGTGGCGGTCGGCCACTCGGCGGGTGGCCACCTCGCGCTCTGGCTCGCCGCCCGCGCCAGGCTCCCCGCCGCCAGCCCGCTGCGCGCGCCGGGCGTGCTCCCGATCGCCGGCGTCGTCAGCCTGGGCGGCCTACCCGATCTCCGCGCGACCGCCCGCGCGCGCGACAACGGCTGCGGCACCCGGGTCGTCCACCGCCTCGTCGGCACCGGCCGCGCCGACCCTTACGCCGACACCTCCGTCGCCCGCCTGCTCCCGCTCGGCGTCACCCAGCATCTCGTGAACGGCCGCGAGGACCGCATCATCCCCTTCCGCATGGCCACGAACTACCGCGCGCGCGCCAAGGCCGCGGGCGACGCGGTCACGCTCCACCTCCCTGCGCGCACCGGCCATGTCGAGCTGATCGCTCCCGAGACCACCGCTTGGGCGCAGGCGAAACGACTGATCCTGAGGGAACTTCGCCCATGACGCTCGACCAGGCGCGCGCGCTCGACGCCGCCGACCCGCTCGCCCGCTTCCGCGACCGGTTCGCGCTGCCGGACGGCGTGATCTACCTGGACGGCAACTCGCTCGGCCCCCTCGCCCACGCGTCGCGGGCGGCCGTCGCCGACTGCGCGACCCGCCAATGGGGCGACCGCCTGATCCGCAGCTGGAACGAGGGCTGGATCGACGCTCCCGTCCGCCTCGGCGCCAAGCTCGCCCCGCTGCTGGGCGTGCGCGCTACGCAAGTGATCGTCGGCGACACCACCAGCGCCAACCTGTTCAAGGCCTTGGTGGCCGCCCTTCGCGTCGATCCCGCCCGCCGCGTCGTCGTCAGCGAGCTCGGCAACTTCCCCACCGACCTCCACATCGCCGAGGGCGCGGTCGCCTGCGTTCCCGGCGCGGAGCTCCGCGCCGTTCCCCGCGCCGACCTGGAAGCGGCGCTGGGAGACGACACCGCCGTGCTCATGCTCACCCACGTCCACTACAAGACCGCCGAGCGTTTCGACTTGGGGCTCTGGACCGCCCGCGCCCACGGAGCGGGCGCGCTCATGCTCTGGGACCTGAGCCACAGCGTCGGCGCGGTCCCCCTCGCGCTGGACGGCGCGCACGCCGATCTCGCCGTCGGCTGCACCTACAAATACCTGAACGGCGGCCCCGGCGCGCCCGCCTTCCTCTACGTCGCCGACCGCTGGCAACACCGGCTCGAAAGCCCGCTCTCCGGCTGGATGGGCCACGCCGAGCCCTTCGCCTTCGCCGACCGCTACCGACCCGCCCCCGGCATGAAGCGCTGGCTCGTCGGCACCCCGCCCATGCTCAGCATGGCCGCGCTCGAAGCCGCGCTCGACCTGTGGGCGGAGATCGACCAGGCGCAGGTCGCCGCCAAGAGCGCCGCGCTGTTTACGATCCTGGCGGAGGCGGGCGACGCCGCCGGCCTCCCCTGCGTCACCCCGGCCGACCCGGATCACCGCGGCAGCCACATCAGCTTCCGCCACCCCCACGCCTACGCGCTCGCCCAGGCCCTGATCGAACGCGGCGTCATCGGCGACTTCCGCGACCCCGACATCCTGCGCTTCGGCGTCACGTCGCTGTACCTGACCCACGAGGACGCCTGGCGCGCAGGCCAGCTGCTGCGCGACGTCATCGCCGCCGAGCCCTGGCGCGAGGAGCGCTACGCGACCCGGCTGACGGTCACCTGAGCTGCTTGACGCTCAATTCCCACTAAGTCGATCGTGTATGTAGCTGGTGGGAGACGGACGATGCGGCGCATAGGCCTCGGAGCGGCGGTTCTTGCGTTGGCGGGCTGCGGCCAGGCCAGCGAGGAACGCTCGGCCGACTCGGTCGCGACCACCGACATGGCGGAAACCGCGGTTCCCGGCATCGCCGTCACCGCCGCGCCGGGGGTGGCCTTCAACTACCGCTATGCCTTTCGCCTGCCGCCGACCGCGATCGCGAGAACGCAGGAAGCGCACGCCGCCGCCTGCGAGAAGCTGGGCGTCGCGCGCTGCCGGATCACCGGCCTGCGCTACCAGCTGCGCGGCGAGAACGACATCGACGCCTCGCTCGCCTTCAAGCTCGACCCGGCGATCGCGCGGCTGTTCGGCAGGAACGGCGTCGACCTCGTCCAAGCCGCCAAGGGCGCGCTTGTCGATGCGGAGATCACCGGCGTCGACGCGGGCGCGGCGATCGGCGGGCTCACCGCCGATCGCGCCCGCGCCGCCGACGAACAGCGCCGCATCGCCGCCGAACTCGCCAAGTCCGGCCTCCCCGCCGCCGAACGCGCCGAACTCCAGAATCAGCGCGCCGACCTCGCGCGCCGGATCGAGGCGGCCACGGCCGGCGTCGCCGAACGGCGCGACAGCCTCGCGACCACGCCCATGACTTTCGGCTACGGCTCCGGCCCGGCGGTGCGCGGCTTCGACGCAAGCGCCCCGCTGACCAGCGCGCTCGACACTGCCGCCGGCTCGGCCCAGGTCACGCTCGCCCTGCTGCTCGGCGCGCTGGCGCTCCTCGGCCCGCCCGCGCTCGCACTCGGCCTGATCTGGCTCTTGTGGCGACGCTTCGGCCGCCGCTGGCGCGATCGGCTGGGAAGCGCGGACGCGTCGGTCACGCCTTCGGGCTGATTGCACCCCCCGCCCCCCTGTCCTATAGGCCCGCCTCCGCATCGGCCGCGTGTCGGCGCGCCCAGCCCCGCCCGGAGGACCCCGCCCCCATGCCCCGTCGCCGCCAGATCTACGAGGGCAAGGCCAAGATCCTCTACGAGGGTCCCGAACCCGGCACGCTGATCCAGTATT
>CAXTFF010000279.1:0-2800 GCA_964243325.1 uncultured Sphingomonas sp. | reverse complement strand
AATCTGCCGGATCGCGTTTTGGGACCGGATGACGCCTCCCCGCGACCGGACGGGCGGGCTTGGAGTGAGAGAATGAGCGAACGCGAGTCGATGCCCTATGACGTCGTGATCGTCGGCGCGGGCCCCGCCGGGCTGACCGCGGCGATCCGGCTGAAGCAGTTGGCGAACGAAGCCGGCTCCGAGCTGTCGGTCTGCGTCCTGGAGAAGGGATCGGAGGTCGGCGCGCACATCCTGTCGGGCGCGGTGGTCGACCCGCGCTCGATGTACGAGCTTTTCCCCGACTGGCGCGACGGCGATTGTCCGCTGGCCGAGACGCCCGTGACCGAGAACTATCACTGGGTGCTGGCGGGCAAGCGCAAGTTCAACCTGCCTCACCTGTGGACGCCGCCCTTCCTCCACAACAAGGGCACCTACACCGTCTCCCTCGCCAACCTCTGCCGCTGGCTCGCGGGCAAGGCGGAGGAGCTGGGCGTTGAGATCTTCCCAGGCTTCGCCGCCGCCGAGGTGCTGTTCAACGACGACGGCAGCGTCAAGGGCGTCGCGACCGGCGACATGGGCGTGGCGCGCGACGGCACGCACAAGCCCGATTACACGCCGGGGCTCGAGATCCACGCTAAATACACCTTCTTCTCCGAGGGCGTCCGCGGCCACCTGACCAAGGAGGTGATCGGGCTGTTCGATCTCGCCCGCGACAGCCAGCCCCAGGTCTACGGCCTGGGCGTCAAGGAGCTGTGGGACCTCGCGCCGGGCAAGCACGTTCCCGGCCGCGTGATCCACACGCAAGGCTTCCCGCTCGACAGCCACGCCAACGGCGGCGGCTGGATCTACCATCAGGCGAACGGCCAGGTGTCGATCGGCTTCGTCACCTGGCTCAACTACACCAACCCGTACCTCTCGCCCTTCGAGGTGATGCAGCAATGGAAGACCCATCCCGCGGTCGCCGAGCTGCTGGAGGGCGGCAAGCGCGTCTCCTACGGCGCGCGCGCGATCAACGACGGCGGCCTCCAGTCCATCCCCAAGCTCACTTTCCCGGGCGGGGTGCTGATCGGCTGCTCGGCGGGTTTCCTGAACGTGCCCCGGATCAAGGGCGTACACGGCGCGCAGAAGTCGGCGATGCTGGCCGCGGAAGCCGCCTTCGCCGCGATCCAGGCGGGCCGCGCGGGCGACGAGCTGACCGCCTATCCCGACGCGTTCAAGGTGTCCTGGCTCCACAAGGAGCTGTCGGTCGTCAGGAACGTCGTCCCGACCGTCAAGAAGTTCGGCGACTTCGCCGGCTCCGCGCTCTCTGGCGTCCAGATGTGGCTCGAACATTTTGGCCTCAAGATGCCCTGGACCATGAAGCACCATCCCGACCACGAGTCGCTCTGGCGCAAGGACCAGGCCACCCCGCCCGTCTATCCCAAGCCCGACGGCGTGCTGACCTTCGACAAGCTGTCGTCGGTGTTCCTGTCCAACACCAACCACGCCGAGGACCAGCCCGTCCACCTGACGCTTCGCGATCCGGAGAACCCGATCAAGTACAACCTGCCCAACTACGACGAGCCATCGCGCCATTACTGCCCGGCGGGCGTGTACGAGGTCGTGGGCGAGGAGGAGGGCAAGCCCGAATACGTCATCAACGCGCAGAACTGCGTCCACTGCAAGACGTGCGACATCAAGGATCCGCGCCAGAACATCAAGTGGGTGGTGCCGGAGGGGGGCGGTGGGCCTAATTATCCGAATATGTAGCGAGTTTGGCTTGCAAGCGCGAAGCGTAAGCAAGCCAAACTCGGCTCGGCCGACCTCGCCACGGCGAGGATCGACGACGCGGCTTCGCCGCGGCGCTTCCCTGCTGGTGTTCCTGCTCGCATCCACCCCGGCCCTGGCCGACACGCGCCCGCTCGCACCCTACCTGCGCGCCCGCATCGCCGCCGAGCGCGGCGACCCGGCCTGCGCCGCCGCCGATTATTCCCGCGCCCTGGCGATCTCCCCCGATGCGCCCGTCGCGATCCGCGCCTACCGCGAGGCGCTCGCGGCGGGCGACCTCGATCTGGCCGCCCGCGCGGTCGCCGTCCTCGACCGGGCCGGGGTCGCGCCCGAGGACGCCACGCTCCTGACCGTAGCCCGCGCCGCCCGGGCCGGAAACGCGGCCGCCGTCGCCGCCGGCGCCGCCAGGCTCGCCCGCACGCGCCTCGTGATCCTCGCCCCCGTGCTGCGCGCCTGGGTCGCCCGCGCGAACGGCGGCGACCCGTTCGCCGCGCTCGACGCCGCCGGGACCGAGCCCGTCCAGCGTCGGCTGGCGGTCGAAGCGCGCGCCTCCCTCCTCCTGGCCGCGGGCCGCGAGCCCGAGGCGCTGACGCTCATCAGCTCGCTGGGCGGGGTCGACGCCGGCCTGGACCTCCGCATCGACGCCGCGCAGGCGCTCGGGAGGCGCGGCCGCCCCAACCTGGCCCGCGCGCTGTTCCCAGCCGACCAGGCGGACGTCGGCGAGGCGCTGGCCCGCTCCGGCGTCGAGCCCTCGCTCGGCGTCGGCGTATCCCGCCTGTTCACGCGCGTCGCCGCCGACCTCGTGAGCGGCGACGACCCGAACCCGCTCGCCGTCACGCTCACCCGCGCCGCGCTCGTCGCGGAGCCGGGCGACGACCGCGCCCGCATGTTGCTGGCGAACGCGCTCGGCCAGGCGGGCGCGACCGACCACGCGCTCGCGGTGCTGGCCGAAGTCCGCCCGGACGCCCCCTTCGGCCGGGCCGCCGCCGCCGCGCGCATCGCCGTGCTAACCCGCGCGGGTCGCCGTCCCGAAGCGCTCGCCGACGCCGCCCGC